>NZ_JBIALO010000010.1:130713-328364 GCF_042873595.1 Streptomyces sp. NPDC004629
AGTGCGCAGTCGACGTCGACCACGCCCTCGACCCCGCGCACCAGCCGGGCCACGACGGGTACGAGCGTGGTGTCCCGGACGCGGCCGGTGAGCGTCACGACACCGTCGTGCACCTCGACCCGCAGCGATTCGGGCGGAGCCACGAACAGACGCCCCACGACGTCGCGGCGCACCTCCTCCGCGATCTCCTCGTCGTCCCGCAGGAACACCTTGAGCAGATCGGACCGGCTGACGATGCCCGTGAGCACGCCGGCGGCATCCACGACGGGCAGCCGTTTGATCCCGTTGCGGGCCATGATCCGGGCGGCCAGGGCCAATGTCGCGCTCCCGGCCACCGTGACGGCGGGTGCTGTCATCAGCCGGTCCGCGGTGACCGCGGCCGCCTTGGCGGCGGCCGAACCGTCCGCCGCCCGCGTGACAGGAGCCGGATCGCCGTCCTTAACCTCTTCCTTCGGCAGCAGATCGGCCTCGGAGACGACGCCGACGACCCGTCGGTCGTCGTCCAGCACCGGCAGCGCCGTCACCCCCCACTGGCGCAGGGTCCGCACGATGTCCTTGAAGGAAGCCTTCGCCTTGACGGCGACGACCTTGCGGGTCATCACATCACTGACGGCGTAGCGACGGCCGGTCATCTCGACCTCCCGGGCTGCTCGGAATCGTCGTCCCACAGTCCAGGCTCGGTCAGCACGCCCAGGACGGCATGGGCCGGGTGGCCCACACCGGGGGACTGCGCGGCTCCCGCACCTCGGTTGGGCCGAAGGCCCCCGGAAGGGGCCGAAGGACCCCTCGTACCGTTCCAGTACGGGGTGCGACGGTGAAAACGGCCCCTGCGCCACGGCACCCGGCCTCCCCTGAAAGGCGGTGGGGAAGATGACACTCCCTCTGGTGGTGGGCGTGGACGGATCGGATTCGTCCCTGCTCGCGGTCGACTGGGCGGTGGACGAGGCGTTCCGCCACGGCGTTCCGCTCAGGCTGGTCCACGCGTCCCTCTGGGAACGCTACGAGGGCGCCATGCCCTCGGCCGGCTCGGGGCGCCCCTCCGAACAGGTGCTGGTCGAGCATCTCGTGGCCTCCGCGGCCGAACGCGCCGAGCGGCGCAACCCGGAGGTCAAGGTCACCACCGACGTCCTGCCGGACGATGCCGCCGCCGCCCTCGTCCGGGCCGGCGACGGCGCCTTCGCGCTCGTCACCGGGTCACGCGGCCGTGGTCAGCTCAAGGGGATGCTGCTGGGGTCGGTCGGTCTGGCCGTGGCGGCCCGCGCCCCGTGCCCGGTGATCGTGGTCCGCGGCGACCGCGCGGGCATCGCCGGGACGCACGAGCGGATCCTGCTCGGTCTGGGAAGCGCCGAGACGACACCCGAAGCCGTGCGGTTCGCCTTCCGGGAGGCCGAGGCCCGCGGGTGCGTCCTCGACGTCGTCCATGCGTGGCGCACGCCTGCCCGCGACACGCCCAGCGGGCCCGGGCCATGGCCACACGGCAGCGAGGAACGGGTCGTCGCCGCGTTCGACGCGCCGCTCGCGGACGCGGTCGGTGAGTACCCGGGCGTCCGCACCCGGCGTGCGGCGCCCGAGGGACCGGCAGGCAAGGTCCTGGTGGACCGGTCCGCGGCCGCCGATCTCGTGATCGTCGGGGCGCGCCGCCGGGCAGCGGGCCACTTCGGGCTTCAGCTCGGCCGGGTGAACCACACGCTGCTGCACCACGCGCAGTGTCCGGTCGCGATCGTGCCGCAACGGTAGGGAGAGCGCACGGGCAGTCCCGGTCCGGAGCACACCGGGCAGTCCCGGTCTTTCCCGTGTCCGCGCGGGAAAGACCGGGTCAGACCACCGTGAGCACGTCGGTCACCGGTCGGCGTGGACTCGGCCGGCCCTCGGGACCGTAACCGAGCCTGAGCACCATCTGCACATGGGCCATGGCCGAGACGGGGTCGCGGGCCACCCACCGGAGTTCTTCCCATTCGAGCGGCTGGGAGGTCAGCGAGGCGACCAGCCCGTCCGTGGTGGCCCGAAGCAGCACGCGCTCCAGTGCCTGCCCGGCGCGCAGCCAGTCCGCGGGCAGGTCGCCGGCCGTGCCCAGGAGGGCGATCCGCGGGTTGTCCTCGAAGGTCGCCCAGCGGCGCCCGGGCATCGAGCGACCGACGGCGAAGTCGCGTACGGGCGCCGTCCATTGCCGTGGGCGGGGGCCGAACGCCTCGGCAGGGATGCCGTCGGCCGTCTCCGCGCCGTCCGGCGGTTCCGTCCGAGCCCACCGTGCCGTCTCGCCCCGCATGTCCGGGTCGAGTGCCTCCCGGCCCTCGGCGTCCCGCACCAACTCCAGGATCGACCGCACATGCCAGGCGCTCGGGAAGAGCAGTTGCGCGCCCTCCGCGCGGGCCGCGTCACACAGCCGTTCCGTCACCGCGGCCGGGATCTCCTCGGCCCGGAAGGGCAGACGGCTGCAGTGGCGGCGGCGGATGGCCGGCTCCAGCGGGGCCAGCGACTCGTCGCGGGGCGCGGCGCGGTGCAGGTCCGCCTCCGCCAGCAGCTCGGTGTCGTCGGGGTCGGGCAGCAGCCGCACGGCCGGTGCCCGACCCGCGGCCGCGGCGGCCACACGCAGGTTGAACAGCGCGGCACCGCAGCCCAGGTGCAGACCTCGTTGCTCCGGGTCCGTGCGCGGCAGGGCGCGCCGCAGGTCGCCGTACAGGCGCAGGACGCCGCTGTCGCGCAGGAAGCGGAACCTCCAGGGCTGCGCGTTGTGCAGCGAGGGCGCCGCCGTGGCCGCCGCGACGAGAGCGGTGACGGCGTGAGGGTCCAGGGAGTGTGCGGTCACGGCGGCCACCCTTCAGCTGGGAAGGCCGGCTGCGGCCCGGACCGCGCCCGTGCCGCGCACGGCAGGCGGAGGAGTTCTCCGTGGATGTTTCCCGCCTCCAGTGTGTGGGCCGCGTACCGGGCGGGGCAGGGGCCGCCCGGACCCGACGCGGGGACGAGTGGACCATCCGGGCCTCGTGCCCGCGCCCGGACCCGGTGCGCGGGAGCGCCCTCCTTCTGCGGATGCGGCCGGGTACGTGCGAGCGTAGGAACGGGGGACTACCGCGCTGGGCGCGGCCCGACGAGAGGCGGTGAGGGTGATGCGTCTGCCCCTGGTCGTAGGCGTCGACGGATCGGACTCCAGCCTGCGTGCGGTGGACTGGGCGGCCGACGAGGCGGTGCGCCACGCGGAACTGCCCCTGCGGCTGGTCCACGCGTCGCTCTGGGAGCAGTACGAGGGCGACATGCCCTCGACCGGCGACCCGGGGTCCGTCCAGCCTGCCGCCGCCGACCGGATCGTGACGGCCGCGACAGCGCGCGCCCTGCGCCGCGCCCCCGCGGTCCGGGTCGAATCCGTGGTCCTGGACGAGGACCCGGTGTACGCGCTGCTGCGCGAGGGCCACAACGCCACCGCCGTGGTGACCGGTTGCCGAGGCCGGGGCGAGATACCGGGCCTGCTGCTCGGCTCGGTGGGACTGGCCGTGGCCGGCCACGCGGACGGGCCGGTGATCGTGGTCCGCGGCGAGCCGGCGGGCGTCGCGGGCACGCACGAGCGGATCGTGTTCGCGGTCGGGGAGCCGGGAACGAGCGGCGAGGCGGCGCGTTTCGCGCTGTGCGAGGCCGCGGCGCGACACTGCGCCCTCGACGTGGTCCGCACCTGGCTCTGTCCGGCGCACCAGGCCGCCCGGCATTCCCTGCTCGTGGGTACCCGTGGCCACGGGTACGAGGAACGGGCGGTCACGCCCACGGCCTGTGAGGAGCAGGCGTCCGCGCTCGTCGACGACGTGCTGCGCCACCCCATGAGCGAGTATCCGCAGGTGCGGGTGCACCGGTGCGTCCTCGAAGGACCGGCGCGCAAGGTGTTGCTCCACCGGTCCGGCACCGCGGACCTGCTGGTCCTCGGCGTACGGCGCAGGAACGGTGACGGAGGGCTGCAACTGGGCCTGGTCGCGCACGCGCTGCTGCACCACGCCCTGTGCCCCGTGGCCGTCGTACCGGACTTTCCGTGACCGCGGTCAGTACCTGCGCCAAGGGCCGCCACGCCGTTGCACCAGGGCCGTTCGGCTCTTGGCAGGGACCGGGGGAGCGGAAGACTGGGACGGTAGGCGACCCGACGGCGTCCGGAGGCTGTCGTGAACGAGCAGGAGAACTTCCACGCGGAGAAGGATTCCCGGCCAACCCGGCCAACCCGGCCCGCCCGTCCCTGGAGTCCCGGCGAGACCGAACGGCAGGACATGCTCATCCGCTACCTGGGCGCGGTGGCCGGCGCCGCGGCCCGACAGGCGCGTCTCGCGGAACAGGCACACCCCGCTCCGCCCGGCTCCGCCGCCCCGCCGGCGCGGGACGTGCTGGTGCGGGACGTGATGGACGTGCCCGCGGTCTCCCTGCGCGACGACATGGCATTCCGTGACATCGCGCGGCTGCTGGCACGCGAGCGGGTCGGCGCCGCCCCGGTCGTGGACGCCCAGGACCATGTGGTCGGCGTCGTCTCGGAGTCCGATCTGCTGGCGAAGGTCGCCTTCGAGACGTCCGGTCACCGACCCGGACCCATCGGCAGACTGCGCGAGCGGCGGCTGCACGGAAAGGCCCACGGCGAGACCGCGGCCGATCTGATGACGAGCCCCGCGATCACGGTGCTCCCGGGCGCGGGTGTCGCCGAGGCCGCCTGGCTGGCGGCCCTGTCCCGGCTCAAGCGGCTCCCGGTCACCGACCGCGACGGACGGCTGGTCGGCGTCGTGCGCCGCAACGCGCTGCTCCAGGCCCTCATCAGGGACGACGCGGCGATACGGGCGGAGGTCGAGGCCAGGCTCGAAGCCTGCTGTCCGCCGGCCGACCGGAAAGCGGTGGAGGTGGCCGTGCACGACGGCATCGTGGAGCTGACCGGACGGATGCCGGCGGCCAGCACGGCCCGCCTGGTGGCGGAGGTCGAGAACATCGCCGACGTCGCCGAGGTGAAGAACCTGCTCACCGCCGGCTGACTCCCCGGGCGTCCGCGTCCCCCGGCGCGGGTGCACGTCGGACCGGCGCCGGTCCGAAGGAGCGCCGGTCCGAATCCGAAGGAGCGCCGCAGACCCGGCGCCGCTACCGGCGCGGCGCGTCGCCTTCCCGCGCGAGGTCGAACTCCACGTCCACCACGCCCTCGACGGCCCGCACCAGGCGGGCGGCGACGGGCAGCAGGGCGGTGTCGCGGACCGTGCCGCTCAGTGTGACGACTCCGTCGCTCACCTCGGCCCGGACGGCCGACGGCGGCGGGAAGAGAGACGACACGATCTCGTGGCGCACCTCCTCGGCGATGTCGTCGTCCTCGCGGAGGAAGACCTTGAGCAGGTCGGATCGGCTGACGACGCCCTGCAGCAGTTGGAGGTCGTCGACCACGGGCAGCCTCTTGACCCGGGCGCGCGCCATGACGCGCGCCGCCTCGGCCAGGGTCGCGTCGGCCCGGACGGTGACCGGGGGCGAGGTCATCAGATCGGCCGCGGTGACCGCCTCGGCCTTGGCCAGGTCGGCGGGTCGGCGCAGCCGCAGGTAGCCCACATCCGGGTCGTCGCGCAGTTCCTCCGTCGGGAGCAGATCGGCCTCGGAGACCACACCGACCACCCGGCCCTCGCCCTCGATCACGGGGAGTGCGCTGACCCTCCAGTCCCGCATCAGCCGCACCATCTCCTTGAACGGGGCCCGGGGGCCGACGGCGGCGACCGTGTGGGTCATGACGTCACTGACGATGTGGGGAGCGCCGTACATGATGACTCCGTCGGGTCACTCGCGGGCGGGTGTGCCACTTCCAGCGTGGCCCGGTGCCGGCCGGCGTGCCAGGGGCCGCCCGGCCCGCAGGCCGGGCCGTTCGGGCCGGGCGGCAGAGCCTGGGGGACGGACCGGTCAGGCCGCCCTCGGACCCCGGCGGCGGCCCATCAGCTCCCACTCCCGGTCCCAACGGGCCATACGGCGCCGGTCGAGCCGTGCTCGCGCGAGGGCTCCCGCACCCACCGCCGGGGCCGCCACGAAGCACGCGGCCGCGGTGCCGTAGAGACCGGCTGCGACGGCTGCCATGGCACGGCCCGGCGGCTGCGTGGTCAGCCGGCCCCGGTCGTCCTGCCAGACCACCACCCCGGCGCCGCTCTTCAGCCCCGCGTCGACCTGCGTCCACGCCGTACGCGAGGCGCCGTCCGGCGCGGTCCAGCGCACGGAGCCCCGGACCTGGCCGCGCGCCGTCCAGGCGGTCACGGGCGGAGCGTCGGCGAGCAGGACGGCCCGGACGGGATGCCGGTGGGCACGCTGCCGCGCCAGCATGTCCGAGGCGGCGTGTGCGGTCACCGCCCCGGCGACCGCACCGCCGACCACCACCACGACCCAGACGGCCAGGACGATCCATGCCTCGACGATGTCTTCGCGCCGCCGCAGCGGATTGCTCCGCCACCGCCACAGCCGCCGTGTCGCGCTCATCGCGGAACACCTCACTCCTCGTCGCCTCATCGCCTCGTCGTGGTGCTGCCTCGACGGTGCGCCTGACGCAGTCGCCGCTGCCAGGGCCGATGGAGCCCCGCCGGCAGGCGGACGGCCCATCTCCCGCGCCGGCAAAGGGGCCATGGGTCCCGGCGTGCGGCCGCCCCGGTGGGCGACGCAGCCGATGGGCGGACCGGCGGCAGGCCAGGGCCGGTCGGCCCAAGCGCGGGCCCCCGCGCGCCGCACAAGCTGAAACCTGCGGGGCGGTACCGGCACCGTGCCGGGTCCGCAACCGCGGCCTCGGCCGTATCCGCCGGGACCCGGCCCCGCGACAGGTCCAAGAGGTGAGGAGCGTCATGAAAGGCTTCGTCTTCCACGGTCCCGGACAGGCGTCCTGGCAGGACGTCCCGGATCCGGACATCAAGGAACCGACCGACGCGATCGTGAAGGTCGGTGCCGTCACGATCTGCGGGACGGACCTGCACATCCTCAAGGGGGACGTGCCCGAGGTGCACTCCGGGACGGTGCTCGGCCATGAGGCCGTCGGCGAGGTCGTCGAGGTCGGCAGCGACGTGCGTACCGTCCGGCCGGGGGACCGGGTGCTCGTGTCCTGCATCACCTCGTGCGGCCGGTGCCGGTTCTGCCGGGAGGGCGGCTACGGCCAGTGCCTGGGTGGCGGCGGCTGGATCCTCGGGCATCTCATCGATGGCACTCAGGCGGAGTACGTGCGCGTGCCCTACGCCGACCTGTCCGTGCACGCGCTGCCGGGCGCCGTCCGCAGCGAGGACGCCGTGCTGCTCGCGGACATCTTCCCGACCTCCTACGAAGTGGGCGTGCTCAACGGGCGCGTACGTCCCGGCGACACCGTGGCCGTCGTGGGCGCCGGTCCCATCGGGCTCACCGCGATCGCCACGGCACGCCTGTTCGCACCGGAGCGGATCATCGCGGTGGACCTGGCCCCGGCCCGGCTGGAGGCGGCACGCCGGTTCGGCGCCGACGCGGTCGCCGACGGCCGTGAGGACCCCGCCCAGTTGGTCGCCGACCTGACCGACGGGCTCGGGGCGGACGTGGTGATCGAGGCCGTCGGCGTGCCGGAGAGCTTCGAACTGTGCACCCGCATGGTCCGCCCCGGCGGGCATGTGGCCAACGTCGGGGTGCACGGCAGGCCGGCCACGCTGCACCTGGAACACCTCTGGAGCAAGAACGTGACCATCACGACCGGGCTGGTGGACACCTACTCGACGCCCACGCTGCTGCGGATGGCCGCGGCCGGCCGGCTGCCGACCGGCCAGTTGGTCACCCACACCTTCCCGCTGGACCACATGGAGGAGGCCTACGACGTCTTCTCCCGGGCGGCCGACACGGGCGCGCTCAAGGTGGTGCTGGACGGGGAGCAGCACGAACTCGCCGTTCCCACGGCCCGACCTGAAGGGCTCGACGGAACATGAGCGAACGGACGAGGACCGGCACGGGCACGGCGCCCGCGAAGCCGGTGGGCGATCTGGGCCGCCGCCTGACCGCGCGGCGGATACAGGTCGGCCTGAGCCGACGGGAAGCCGCCGCGCGGGCGGGCATGGCCACCAGCTACCTCGGCTACCTGGAGAACCATCCCGGCGCCACGCCGAGCACGGGCGCGCTGCTGCGGCTGGCCGAGGCACTGGAGACCACCGTCACCGATCTGAGCGGCGGCACCGTCAACCAGGCGGACCAGGCGGACCAGGCGGCCCAGTCGGCCCTGCCGGCCGGGACCGGACGCGCCGGACGGTCCCCGGAGTTCACCGAACTGCGCCCGGGCGAGTGCCGGGCCCTGCTCGCGTCGCACGGAGTGGGGCGGATCGCGGTTCCCACCTCTTCGGGGCCGGTGATCGTACCGGTCAACTACAGCGTCGTGGACGAAGCGATCGTCTTCCGCACCGCGCGCGGCGCGACACCGGCGCTGGGCGACGGCCGCCAGGTGGGTTTCGAGGTCGACCACATCGACGAGGCGTTCAGTCAGGGCTGGAGCGTGCTGGCCCGCGGAACCGCACGTGTGGTGACGGACCCGCAGGAGCAGCGCCGGCTGACACAGCGGGCGTACAGCGCGCCCTGGGCGGGGGGCTCCCGCAATCTGTGGGTGCGCATCCGTCCCTTCACGGTCTCCGGACGCCGGATCACCGTCTGAGCCCCGACTCCCGCGTGCCGACGGCCCGGTGGGGACTATGCGTCGGCCGCGGTGAGCCGGCAGTCCACGCTCACCACGCCCTCCACGCCGCGTACGAGGCGGACGGCCAGCGGGATCCGGCTGCCGTCCGGGACGCATCCGGTCAGTGTCGCGACGCCGTCGGCGACCGTGATGTGCACGGGCTCGACCGGTGCCGGGAACAGCGGGTCGACGACATCGCGGCGTATCTCGTCGGCGAGGTCGTCGTCCGGACGCAGGAAGACCTTCAGCAGGTCCCCGCGGCTGACCACGCCGTCGAGCAGACCCTCGGCGGTCACCACGGGCAGCCGTTTCACCTGCCGCAGCGCCATGATGCGCGCGGCCTCGGCGAGCGTGGCGTCGGCGCGGACGGTGACGGCAGGGGTGCTCATCAACTGCTCGGCCGTCAGCGCCCCGGCCTTGGCCAGGTCGGAAAGGCGGTGCTGCTGGGTGCGCCGGTCCGGGTCGTCGTCCCGGAACTCCTCCTTGGGCAGCAGATCCGCCTCGGAGACCACGCCGATCACCCGGCCGTCGCCCTCCACCACGGGAAGGGCACTGATCTGCCACTGTTCCATGCGTCCCACGATGTCCTTGAACCGGGCCTCGCGCCCCACGGCGACGACGGCGCGCGTCATCACGTCACCCACCCGGTGCGGGCTGCCCTCCATGCTCTCCTCCTCGGGGTTCTCGGCGCGCATCGCCGGGTGGGCCGGCATGGCCGGGTGAGCCGGCACGAAGGGACGGGAAGGGCCACCCGCTTCTCGCGGATCCGGATTGCGCGGTGCACGGCCGCGAGCCGTTTCCCCGCGTCGCCTACGCTCCTTCCCGTCACCTCCAGCACACCACGGAAACGGTCCGCCGACGAGTGCCGATCGGCCCCATTCGCGCGACGGCGCCGGCCTTGCGCGCCCGTCACGGTCCGCGCGGCCGGTCCTCGCCCGTGCCGCGCACGGTCGGTCCGGCAGGGTGGGCGTGCCGGTCGTCGAGCCGGTAGGTGAGGCGGTCGACGACGTCGACGACCCCGTCCAGGCGGCGGGTCACGGCCACCACCGCCGTGGCGTCGCTACGCCGCTCCACCCGCCCGGTGAGGGTGACCACGCCGTCGTACACATCGGCCTCGACGGTGTGCGGGGCGAGCCACGGGGCGTCGGCGGTCACCTCGCGCCGCACGGCACGGCGTATGTCGTCGTCGGACCGCAGGAAGACCCGGAGCAGGTCGCGGCGGGTGACGATGCCGACGAGCCGGCCCTCCTCGTCGACCACGGGAAGCCGTTCGACGCCGCGCTGTGTCATCAGCCGGGCCGCCTCGCGGACGGTGGCCTGCGCGGGCACCGTCACGGCGGGTGCCGACATCAGCCCGGCGGCGGTACGCGCCCGGCTCCTGGCGGCGCTCTCGCGCGCACCGCGCCGGAACCGGCGCGTCCAGGCATCGAGGCGCCCCTCCGATCCCGGCGCGCGCACCTGATGCTTCATCAGATCGGTCTCGGAGATCACACCGATGACCTTGTCGTCCTCGTCGATCACCGGCAGCCCGCCGATGCGGTGCTCGCCCAGCAGGCGTGCGACCGTCTTGAACGGGGTGCTCTGCCGGGCGGTCACGACGTCCTCGGTCATCACGGCGCCGACCCTCGTGGCTTTCATGGCGGGCCTCCTCGGCGTGTGCGGGCCGGGTCAGGGCGGTCTGCGCCGACTGGGGCACGTCGCAGACCGGTCGGGACAGCCGGTGCGGCAGCTGTTCCAGGGCGCCGAGGTCGGCGGCCGGGCTGCCGAGACCGCTTCACACGGCGGTACGGCCGGTGGCGGGCCGCGAACGATCCGAGGGGGAAGGCCGCGCGGCGCTCACATTCCGGCCCCGTCCGGCCTGGGCGGCGCACCTGCGCAGCAGGTCGGCCCCGGACGCCGGGCACGGACGACGTCCTTGGGCATGAGGTCATCGACGGTGCGGCGATGCATGGTGCTCCCTCCGTCCCCCAGATGGCGGCACGCGGGGCTCATGGGTCAAGCGTGCCAGGCAGCGACGGGACGCAGGTGAGCCGCCCGGGCCCCGCTTCGGGGCCGGTCGGCCCACGGGCCGGACTGAGCGGCCCCACTCGTGGAACAGTGGACCGACGGCCGTCGACGACGGCGGGCCGTACGGTGTCCGCGCAGTGCGGAGTCCGCGGCGAAGGAGGACACGGTGAGTCACCCTGTGCTGGCGGGTGTCGACGGCTCCCGGCGGAGCCTGGAGGCAGCCGACTGGGCGGCCCGGGAGGCCGTGCTGCGAGGGGTCGCGCTGAGTCTCGTCCACGTCTCTCCAGTCCCGCCCACGCTTCCGGGCGACCGCGTGCCCGTCCTGGCCGCGGAGACGTTGCAGGACGTGGGCGAGCGGATGCTCCGCCGGGCGGTCGCCGACCTGAGCGGCCGGTACCCGGACATCGAGGTGCGGGGCGAGCAGACCGACGGCGCCGCGGCGGCTGCACTGGCCGCAGCGGCCCGCGGCGCCGCGCTGCTCGTCGTCGGGACGCGCGGATCGGGCGGCTTCGACGGTCTCGCGGTCGGCTCGGTGGCCTTGGCGGCGGCGTCAGCGGCGCCCTGCCCCGTCGTGCTGGTGCCCGCGCCGTCCGCCGGTGCCCACGGGGGAGGGACGGGCCCGGCGCCCGGTGCCGCCCAGGTGGTGGTCGGCCTCGACCCGCACCGTCCCGCCGGCCCGGTGGCGGACTTCGCGTTCTCGGCCGCTCAGGCGCGCGGGGCGGCTCTGCGGGCGGTCCGTGCCTGGGCCCTGCCCGCCGAGTCGGTGTCCCCGCGGACGCTCTTCGTGACCGAGGAGGACCGTGCCACCTGGGAGGACCAGGAGGTCCTGGAGTTGTCGGACGCCTTGCGCGGATGGCGGGAGCGGTACCCGGCGGTGACGGTCCGCACGGATGTCGTGCTGCTGCACCCCGCCGAGGCGCTCCTGAACGCCGCTCGCCGGGCCGGCCTGCTCGTCGTGGGCTCCGGTGCCGGTCCCGGCACCGCGGGGGGCCGGCTCGGGCCGGTCACCCACGCGGTGCTGCACCATGCGCACTGTCCCGTGGCGGTCGTTCCGTACGCCGGATGATCTCCAGGGCCCGTCGCCGGACCCGGGCCCGCCCGCGGCGCCGTGCGGTCAGCCGAAGAACACCTCGAACTCCTCGTACAGCGACGGATCGACCTTCTTCGTCCGGCCCGTGACATCGGCCAGCGGAACGCGGACGATCCCGGTGCCGTCGAGCGCCACCATCACGCCGAAGTCACCGGCCTCGACCGCGTCCACGGCGTGCAGCCCGAACCGCGTGGCCAGCCAGCGGTCGAACGCGCTCGGCGTACCGCCCCGCTGGACATGACCGAGGACGGTGGTACGGGCGTCCGTGCCCGTGCGCTCCGAGATCTCCCGGGCCAGCCACTCGCCCACTCCGGACAGCCGTACATGGCCGAACTCGTCCACCGCGTGGTCCTTGAGGACCATCTGCCCCTCCTTGGGGACCGCACCTTCGGCCGCCACGACGATGGGCGCATAGTTGATCTTGAATCTGCTCCGCACCCATCCACACACCTCGTCGATGTCGAACGGCCGCTCCGGGACGAGGATCACGTTGGCGCCGCCCGCGATGCCGGCGTGCAGGGCGATCCACCCGGAGTGCCGCCCCATCACCTCCACCACGAGCGTCCGCATGTGCGACTCGGCGGTGGTGTGCAGCCGGTCGATGGCCTCGGTCGCTATGCCGACGGCGGTGTCGAAGCCGAAGGTGTAGTCGGTGCCGGACACGTCGTTGTCGATGGTCTTCGGCACGCCGACCAGTCTGATCCCCTGGCGGCTCAACTCGGCGGCCACGCTGAGGGTGTCCTCGCCGCCGATCACGACGAGCGCGTCCACGTGCTGCGCGGCGAGCGTGTCCCGCACGCGGCGCACCCCGTCCTCGTGCTTGAACGGATTGGTGCGGGAGGATCCGAGGATGGTCCCGCCGCGCGGGAGGATCCCGCGCACGCTGGAGATGTCCAGCGGGACGACGCTGTTGCGGAGCGCTCCGAGCCAGCCGTCGCGCAGTCCGACGAACTCGAAGGCGTACTTCTGCACGCCTTTGCGGACGACGCTGCGGATCACCGCGTTCAGGCCGGGACAGTCTCCGCCACCGGTCAGTATGCCGACCTTCATGGCTGTCTCCCTTGCGTCCGTCACCCCGTCCCGGGCCGCCGCTTCCCGGCGGGCGAGAGTGTCGCCGGTGCCGGTTGCCTCCGCCCTTTTCAGCGTCCCCCCACCGGCTGGGCGTGACCAGTTCGCGGCCGGCGGGGCACACGCCCACCCGCCCGAGCGGGCGGCAGCCACCCGCCTCGCCGGTCAGGACGGGGGAGCGGTGCCCGGTGCGGCCGGGCCGAGGATCCGCATGCCGGGCCGGCGGCGGTGGACGGTGAGGTAGGTCATGCCGTCCTCGCCGGCGACCAGGCTGCGGCCGGAGCCATGGGGGAGCCAAGCCAGACAGCCTTCGGTGAGCGGCTGGTGCTCCTGCGCCGTGGTCAGCGTGCCCTCCCCGGAGACGACGAGGAGGAGGACGTCGAGGTCGGGCTCGACGTGGCGGTCGATGGCACCGTTCGGCGGGAGGCGGACGAGATTGGCGTCGAGTTGCCGTCCGGGCTCGGCCAGTCGCCACAGCGCTCCGGTCCGTGCGGAATCGAGGCCGGCGAGCGTCTTGGTGTCGTGGAGCACCCGCGGAACCGGGACGGTGCTCGGGGTGGAGCGGGAGGGGTCGTGGTGTGGCTCAGCCATGTGTCGTCAGCGTCCGGTGCGTCTGTGCCCGCTCGGGGCCGGGTGATGGCGGACGGAGGCTCCCGGCACGTGGCGGATGCCACAGGGCAGACCCCCGGCCTTTAATTGGAATCTAGCATGCGCATTTGTTAGCGTGCCGCATGTGCGATTGACGAAGTTCACGGACCTGGCGCTGCGCGCGGTGATGCGGCTGGCCGTCTCCCCGCGGGGTGACGCCCTGACCACGCGTGAGGTCGCGGAGGTCGTGGACGTACCGTACGCCCACATGGCGAAGGCGATCGCCCGGCTGCAGCATCTCGGCGTGGTCGAGGCCCGACGCGGGCGTGGGGGCGGGCTCGCGCTGACCGAACGCGGGCGTGAGGCATCGGTCGGCTGGCTGGTCCGCGAACTGGAAGGGGAGGGCGAGGTCGTCGCCTGTGAGGGCGATCCGCCCTGCCCGCTGCGCGGCGCCTGCCGGCTGCGCCGGGCGCTCGGCGCCGCGCAGGAGGCGTTCTACGCCGCTCTCGACCCGCTGACCGTCTCCGACCTGGTGGCCTCGCCCACAGGTCCGGTGCTGGTCGGACTCGCCGGTGCCCGCCCCGAGTGACCGGGCAGTGAACCGCGGGCACCCGCGCCCAAAAATTGGAATCTGATATGCAAATTAATGGAGGTACTGTGCTCTCCGAGCAGTCCACGCCCGTCGTCCGCGCAACCCTGCCCGTCGTCGGCGCCGCCATCGGTGAGATCGCCGAAGTCTTCTACACCAGGCTGTTCGACGCCCATCCCGAACTGCTGTCCGATCTGTTCAACCGCGGCAACCAGGCCAACGGCGAGCAGAGAAAGGCGCTGGCAGGCTCCATCGCCGCCTTCGCCGAACTGCTCCTGGCCAACCCCGAGGCCCGCCCCGACGCCATGCTCGCCCGCATCGCGAACAAGCATGCGTCCCTCGGCACAAGTACCTGTTCACGGCGATAGGCGCGGTACTCGGCGACGCCGTCACCACGGAGGTGGCCGATGCCTGGGACGAGGTCTACTGGCTGATGGCCAACGCCCTGATCGCCATCGAGAGCCGGCTCTACGCCGAAGCCGGTGCGGCCGAGGGCGAGACATGGCAGCAGATGACGATCGTCGAGCGGCACCAGGAGTCCGCCGACGTGGTCTCCTTCACCCTGCGGCCCGCCGACGGCCGGCCCTGCGCGTCCTTCCGGCCGGGCCAGTACGTCAGCGTGCAGGTCGAACTGCCGGACGGCGCACGGCAGATCCGCCAGTACAGCCTCTCCTGCGCCCCCGGCCGCCCGCAGTGGCGGATCAGCGTCAAGCGCGTCAGCGGTGCCGAACTGCCCGACGGTGAGGTCTCGTCCTGGCTGCACGACAACGCGCGCGTCGGCGACACGCTCACTGTCTCGGCCCCGTTCGGAGACCTGACGCTGCGCCCCGGCGACGGACCGCTGCTGCTGGCGTCCGCGGGAATCGGCATCACCCCCGTGCTGTCCATGCTGAACCACCTGGCGGCCGGCGGATCGCCCCGGCCCGTCACCGTCGTGCACGCCGATCGCACACCGGACGATCACGCCCACCGCGAGGAGTTGAAGCACCTGGTCCAGGCGCTGCCCGACGCCAGGCTGCACCTGTGGTACGAGGAGCCCGACGGTCAGGAGCCCGAAGCGGCCACCGGACTGGCCGACCTCGACGCCGTCGAACTGCCGAAGGCCGTCACCGTCTACCTGTGCGGCCCGCTGCCGTTCATGCGGTCCGTGCGCGGTGACCTGCTGCGCCGCGGCGTCCCGGCCCGGGACATCCACTACGAGGTGTTCGGGCCGGACCTCTGGCTCGCCGCCTCGTAGGAGAGACCGGGCGGTCCCGGACCCCGCCGGCCCGGGGCGGGGCCTCTTGAGGCCCCGTTGAAGTTCCGCGCTCCGGGAGTGACCGTGCCGATCGGACTCGGTATCGGCCGTATCGTCTTCCGGGCGCTCAACACCGTCGAGGCCGCGCTGGCCGTCGTCGTCGTGTCGGCGCTCGCCGCCTTTGGCCCGCCCGTCCCGGTGGTCGTGCCGGCCGCCGCCGTGCTCCTGCTGGTCCTGCAACTCGCCGCCGTGCGGCCCGTTCTCAACCGCCGATCCGACCGGGTGCTCGCGGGAGAGACCCTTCCGCGCTCCCGCGCCCACCTGGTCTACGTGGCCTTTGAGGTGGCCAAGGTGGCGGCGCTGATCGCCCTCGGCGTCAGCGCGTTCGCTGCCTGAGACGCGGCGCTCCCCGCCGGCCGGTGAGCCGGCGGGGAGCACGGGCAGGTCAGTCGTGGCGCCGCGCGTCCTCCAGCCTCGCCCGCTGCGGGCGAGGTGCCGCACGGGGCCCGATCAGCTGCGACAGGGGCCGTGACGCACCCTCGAAGCGGCTGGGGAAGGGGAACCGGCGTTCCAGGAAGGCGCGGATGGCCGTCTGGGCGGCGGCCCTGGCCTCGGGGGGCGTCTCCACGTCGTTGAGGCAGAAGAAGTCGATGTCCTCCCCGGCCGCAAGGCGGTCCAGGCGGCGCTGCATGTCCGGTGTGCCCAGCTGTATGTAGCGGAAGCGGTAGTCGGCCGGGACGGCCCGGCCGGTCGCGATCGCCCAGTGGTGGTGCAGGGTGGACGCCGGAGCGACGTCGGTGATGGAGCGGAAGCGCGAGTAGGAGGTCTGCTGCAGCTCCTCGATCCCGAGGCTCTCCATCTCACGCATCACCGACAGCAGTTGTGGATGCGGGGTGTGCAGCGACTTGTGCGTGATGTATCTGCCGTGGAAGCGTCTGATCACCTCACGGGCGTTCTTCCCGGCGGAGTTCGGCGCCGGCTCCAGCGGATGCGGGGCGCCGACGCCGAGCTTCAACGGGGACAGCGGGATGCGGGCGATGCCGTTGCCGTGGAAGAAGTGCTCGGCCCGCACCGGCCGGTTGATGAAGACGTCGTCGTTGAAGTAGAGGTAGTGCTCCGACAGCCCCTCAATGTGGTGCAGTCGGCTCTCTATCGCGTGCGAGTTGAAAACGGGCAGGGCGTCGGCCGGGAGGATGTCCCGGTGATCGACCACGGTCAGGCCCGCCGCTTCCGGATCCAGCCAGTCGGGGATCTGGGAGTCGGTCACGAGGTAGACATGCCGGACGAACCCGGCGTACATCTCCAACGAGCGCAGCGCGTACTTCAGCTCGTCATGGCTGGTGTAGCGGGAGGCGCCGGTCTCGCGCGGGGCGATGGGGTTGTCGGAGAGCGCCTGATGGGCGCGGCGCTTCTCGGCCATGGCCGGGTCGTCCCCGTCGACCCAGGTGTACACGGCGTCCACGGGAAAGCGCACCTCGTCGATGCCCGGCTCGGCGAACGGCGCGAACGTCGGCACGCTGCCGCGGCGGGCCGCCACCGCGGCCGGCCGCAGCGCCGCCGCCGGAAGCACCTCCGAGACCGGGTTGCGGCGCGGGGCGACGAGCGCCGTGCCGAAGACGTCCTCAAGCCGGCCGCCGGGCACGGTGAGCCAGGCGGGGTCCGAGGCGGCGCCCAGGTCCCGGCCGCGGCACCAGAACTCGATGTCGCAGCCGGTCTCAAGACCGCTGAGCACCTGCCCCGCGGGGCCGAGGCGCACCACGCCGGTACGCAGCACGGCGGCCCGCCGCAGCGCCCTCGGCAGCCTTCCGTCGGCCCACAGCACCGCGTGCGTCACGGCGCCGTCCGGGCCGACGGCGCCGACGTACCCGGCAGTGCGGGCGAACCGCTGCGCGGCCCGGTCGAGCACCGTGCCGCGGTACTCCTCCTCGACACCGATCACCTGCCGCGGCGCGCCGAATCCGTGGTCGGCGGGGACGACGAAGTAGGGGACGCCGATCCCCTCCAGCAACGTGCACACTCGTTCCCGGTCGGCTTCAGCGGCATCCGCGGCGGTGAACTCGGCGACCGTGCGTCCGTACAGCCGCAGCGGCCCGCAGGTGATCGGGCGCAGCCCGGGGACGGCGGCGCGCAGCCGCCGGCGCGCCCGGCCCGTACGCAGGGTCCAGAGCCGGGCGGACTGCCAGAGCCGGAGGTGGACGAACAGGTCCCGGGCGGCCCGCATGCCCGTGGGCGCCGCGAAGCGATGGCGTAGGTCCATGGGGTGCGTTCCCGTCAGCTCTGCTTCTCGAAGGGGCTCGGGAACGGGAAGTAGTCCTCCAGGAACTCACCCATCCGGATGCCGACCTGCTCCCGCTCCTCGGGCGGCACATCGACGTCGTTGAGGCAGAAGAAGTCGAAGCGGCGGTTGCGGCGCAGATCGGCCAGGCGCGCCTCGGCGTCCGGGCGGCTGATGTTCACATACCGGAAGCTGAACCTGCCCGGCACTCCGAGGCCGGTCATCAGCGCGTACTGGTACAGCAGCGGGGCCGTCATGGCGATGTCCTGCGGCGAGCGGAAACGGGACGCCGTGGTGCGCCGCACGTCCTTTGCGAACAGCTCCTCGATCGCCGTGAGCGCCCCGCGCTGCTGCGGCAGCGGAGTGTGCATGAAGTTGTTCGTCGTCATCCGCCCGAACTTCTCCAGCAGCAGGCGCCGGACGTTCTTGCTGGCGGAGTTGGTGGCCGTCTCCTCCGCGTGCGGCTTGCCGATGCCGATCTTGAGCGGGGACACCGGGACCTTCATGAGGCCACTGCCGTGGAAGAAGTGCTCGGCGGTGACCCGGCGGCCGACGAACACGTCGTCGTTGAAGTACAGGTAGTGCTCGGACAGCCCCGGAATGTGGTGCAGCCGGGTCTCGATCGCATGCGAGTTGAACACCGGCAGGACGTCCGGCGGGAAGATGTCGCGATGGTCGACGACCGTGATCCCCGGCACCCGGTCGTCGAGCCAGTGCGGCTTCTGACCGTCGGTCACGAGGTAGATGTGCCGGACGAAGTCGGCGTACATCGCCAGCGAACGCAGCGAGTACTTCAGCTCGTCATGGCTGGTGTACCGGGAGGCGTTGGTCTCCTTGTCCAGGATCTCGGCGGTGCCGCGATCCTGGTACCGGGACCGCTTGGCCCGCATCTGGGGCTCCTCGCCGTCCACCCAGGTGTAGACGACGTCGACGGGAAACGTCACGTCGTTCACGGTCGGCCGGGTGAACGGGACGAAGCTCGGCAGTTCCCGGTCGCCGACGCGCACCGTGGCCGGCCGCTGCTCGGAGGCCGGCAGCACGTCCGTGATGCCGTTGTTCCGCGGCGCGATCAGGGACTCGGCGAAGATGTCCTCCGACGCCTGCGGCTGCACCTTGGCCAGTCGCCGGGGTCCCTCGGGGGAGGCGAGGAGTTGTGCGCCGTCCTCCCAGAACTCGACATCGCAGGCGAGTTCGGGACCGGCGAGCAACTGGCCCGCGGGACCGAGGTGGTTCTCCCCGATCCGCAGCGTGGGCGAGGCGCGCAGCGCGGTCGGCAGCACCCCGTCCAGGAACAGCGCGGGATGGTTGAGCTTGCCGCCGGGCAGCGGCCTGCCGATGAACACCGCCTTCCCCGCGTTCTGCTCCTCCAGAGCGGTCAGGAATCGCTCCCGGTCGACGGCGTTCACACCGACGGTGTGACGCGTACGGGAGGCCGGCACCAGGAAGTAGGGGATGCCTTCCCGTTCCAGCGCGGCCACGACCAGGCCGAGGTTGGCCGCCGCCGCCTCGGCCGCGCAGAACCGGGTCACGACCCGTCCGTACAACTGCTGGCCGCGCACCGCCACCGGGCGCAGCACCGGGTCTGTGACCGCCGCCCTCCGGCGCCGCCGCATGGTACGCAGCTGCCACACCCTCTCGGCGGCCTTCCGCTCGACTCGCGGTCGTATCCGCCGGGCAAAGGAACGCACGGTCACGTTCTGAACTCCTCTTCGTCCACCTCTGCACAGATCCTGCGTAAACCAGACGCATGGACGTGGCGAAAGGTTGTATGAGATTTCTCCGAGAATTAACTCTGCCCGAAGTCGGCTCATAACCGGGGGTGGTAGGGCCGCGGACGGACGCGGTCAGGCGGCGGTCCGTTCGCCGACGGGCCGGCGCCGGAGGTCAGGACGCAGGATTGCCGGGGGCGTATACGCCTGGTCGAGGGTGCCGACCGACGTCGGTGCAGGGCGGGACGATCTCGTCGATCCGGTCGAGGACCTCGTCACCGAGTGCGACGTCCACCCGGCGAGCAGGTCGGCGTGGACCGATCCGAGCCGGCCGACTTCCTGCGCCGCCGCCGCGCCCGGCTGACCCCCGCCGCCGTGGGGCTGCCACAGGGCGCGCGGCGCCGCACCCCGGGCCTGTGCCGCGAGGAGGCGGCGCAGCTGGCGGGCATGTCCACCGACCACTACACGCGGCTGGAGCAGGCCAGGGGCTCGCGTCCGTCCCGCCAGACGCTCGCCGTCCTCGCCCGCGCGCTGCGGCTGACCGGCGACGAGCGTGACCATCTCTTCCACCTGGCCGGCGAGGAGCCGCCGCGGGACCGGCCGAGCACGGACCACGTCCGCCCCGGCCTCCTCGTCGTCCTCCTCGTGCTCGACCGGCTGACCGACACCCCGGCCCAGGTCGTGACCGACCGCGGCGACATTCTCGCGCAGAACGCGATGGCCCAGGCCCTCTCGGACGACGCATCCGCCCGCCCGGAGGCAGAACGCAACATCATCTGGCGCTACTTCACCGACCCGGCGGCGCGCGAGCTGTTCCCGGTCGAGGACCGCGGCCGGGGCGCCCGCGCGGTGGTGGCGCATCTGCGTGCCACGCTCGCCGGCCGCCCGGACGACGCGCGGCTCACGGGCTCGTGCGCAGGCTCCGGGCCAGGAGCGAGGAGTTCGCCGCGCTGTGGGACGCCCATGACGTCGCCGTACGCCCCGCAGACGTCAAACGCTTTCTGCATCCGGTCGTCGGCCGGCTGGGCAGCGAATCCCACGAGCGGCTCGAACTGCTGCGGGTGGTCGGGCTCCAGGACCTCACCGGAAGCTGAGCCGCCGCGACGGCCTCCCGTCTTTGTGCCTCGCCTACGCGGCCGCCGTCAACTTCGCCCTGGGATACCACTGGCCCCTGTGGGCAGCGGGCACGAGGCCCGCGCTGCTCGGCCATTCGGCCGGGGGCGTGCAGTTGCAATCTGGGAGTGAAATGTGTCCCCCCGAAGTTCCCGTGACGCTGCGAGCTACTCAATCCCCTGTTAGCTACGAAGAGTAGCGTTGACGTTACTTTCGATAGTCGTGAGTCTGAGGGTGCTGGTGTGGCCGGTGGTGTTCCGGGCCCATCCTAGAAAGGAGCCTCTATGCGACGGACGGCCGCTGTTCTCCTCCTGGTGCTGACTTCCTTGCTCACCGACGGGCACGCCGCGACCGCGCAGCCGCACGTCAGCGACGCGGCCACACGCATTCTGGATCTCACCAACGCCGCCCGGGCGAAGGCCGGGTGCGGCCCGCTCCGGTTGAGTCCGGCAGTCGGCCGCGCGGCCCGCCGACATGCCCGTGATCTGGTCCGCCACGAGCGCTACTCCCATACCGGCTCGGACGGATCCGACCCGGGGGAGCGCATTCGGTCGGCCGGGTACCGCTGGCACCGGGCCGGCGAGAACATCTTCCTCGGCCCGCACGATGCCCAAGAGGCCGCCCAAGGATGGCTGCGCAGCCCGGAACACCGGGCCAACATCCTCAACTGCGCCTACCGTGACACCGGCATCGCCGTGCAGGGGCCGCCCGGCCACCGCATGTGGGTACAGGACTTCGCCGCCCGATGACACCCGGTTCGATCCGGGCGAGAGGGTCAACGGGCAAGCGGCGCGGCCACTTTGGACAGCGTCTCGTGGATGCCGGCCTCCGCGATCGCTTCGAGGGCACCGGTGCGGCGACAACCGCCGAAGGGGTGCGGCCGGGTTCTCCGGGCGCACCCCTTCGGGGGTTGCGGTCATGGCCCGGACGGGAGCGGCCGGTGACCGGTCGGACACCCGATCCCCGCCCGTGACCGGGTGATGCGCCTGTGACGCGTTACGAGCGTGCTCGCTGGGGCGGCCCCATCCGCCGCCCGCACAGGGCCCGAAGCCGGGCGAACAGGCCGGGGTGGCGGGGGCCGTCGGCGGGACATGGCCGAGGCGGGGTGGCGGCGTCGGGCTCTTGCCGTGTCACCGGCTCCGCGGCGGGCACCGCCCCGATGGTGCCTTCGAGGATCGGGGCGGGTTCGGGTTCTCGGGGAGGCGTACGGTAACTCAGGGCGCGCAGATATCCTTCCAGCGCGCGACCGGGGTCGGCCGGCATGACTGCTCCTGCTGCGTTGGTGAGCGAAGAGGGAGGCGCGAGCGGTGTCCTCCTGTGCCACGCGGGCACCGGAGCCGACACCGTGGTTCCTCTCAGCAGCGCAGGACGACGCAAGAAGCGCCGGCAGTCGAGGGGATCGCCCGCTCCGGCAGTGGCCAGGCGGCGGAAACCCGCTGTGCGTCCCCGGGACGCTCGGCGGGGAAGGACGGACAGAGCGCGGCGAGCTTCTGGGCCTTACGGCCGGGGCGTTCCACGCCGTCGACGGCGAGCGGCTTCCTCGTGTCGAGCACGCAGGCGACACTCTCCGTCACTTCGACCTCGCCGGTGTGCTCGGCCACGAGCGCGGCGCACAGCGCGAGCAGCACGGAGGCCAGAACCAGGACGGCTCTCCGCGCGGCCGTGCGATGCGCTCCGCTACCCCAACCGATCACGTACGCAGCGTAACCGTCCCGCTACTGTGTGCGCATTCCATCGGACGAGTGAAGCCCGCGCACCCGACCGCCGCCCCCGGCGAGTTCCCGCCCCCGCGCCCTTCGGTGCGCGCTTCGCCGAACCCGGCGGACCGATGCGTGGTCGCACCCGGTGGCCGAACCGGCTCTGACGGCGAGGGCGTGTCCGCCTCCGTACGTCGATCTCGGAGGGGAGGCTTCACACATGCATGCCGTACTGCACGCACTGTCGATCACCGGGTCCATGACCTGGGAGATCACCTGGGCACTGATCCTCGGCTTCGCCCTGTCCGCCGTCGTCCAGGCCGTGGTCCGCAAGTCCACCGTCGTCTCCCTGCTCGGTGACGACCGGCCCCGCACCCTCGCCGTCGCGGCGGGCCTGGGCGTGGCGTCCTCGTCCTGCTCCTACGCCGCGGTGGCGCTGGCCCGCGCGTTGTTTTGCAAGGGAGCGAACTTCACCGCCGCGATGGCCTTCGAGATCGCCTCCACCAACCTCGTCGTGGAACTCGGCGTCATTCTCGCGCTGCTGATGGGCTGGCAGTTCACCGTCGCCGAGTTCGTCGGTGGCCCCGTCATGATCGTCCTGCTGGCCGTGCTGTTCCGGCTGTTCCTGCGCGAGGAACTGCTGCGCCGGGCCCGACGGCAGGCGAATCGGGGGCTCGCCGGGTCGATGGAGGGCCATGCCGCGATGGACATGTCCGTCCGGCGCGAAGGCTCCTTCACCCGCCGCCTGCTCTCCCGTGAGGGATTCACCGCCACCAGCCATGTGTTCGTCATGGAATGGGCGGCGATCCTGCGCGATCTCATCGTCGGCCTGCTCATCGCCGGCGCCATCGCCGCCTGGGTCCCGGACTCGTTCTGGCGCGCCTTCTTCTTCGACGGCCACCCGCTCGCCGCCAAGCTGTGGGGACCCGTCGTCGGCCCGCTGGTGGCGATGGTGTCGTTCGTGTGCTCGATCGGCAATGTGCCGCTGGCGGTGGTGCTGTGGAAGGGAGGGATCAGCTTCGGCGGCGTGGTGGCGTTCATCTTCGCCGACCTGCTGATCCTGCCGATCCTCAACATCTACCGGAAGTACTACGGCGCGAAGACGGCCGCCTTCCTCCTGGTCACCTTCTACCTCGCGATGGTCCTCGCGGGATACGCCGTGGAGTTCGCCTTCGGCGGCCTCGGCCTCGTTCCCGACCAGGCGGCCGCGAAGGTCCCGATGGAAGGCGTCCGATGGAACTACACCACGTGGCTCAACATCGTCTTCCTCGCCCTGGCCGCCCTGCTCGTGGCGCGGTTCGTACGGACCGGCGGCCCCACCATGCTCCGCATGATGGGCGGTTCACCCGACACCGGCCATGCCGCCGCCGGCCGGGGACGGCACGGATCCCCCGCGGGGGACGCCCCCGACGAACCCCGCTGAGCAGGGCCCTGCGGCAGCCCGGCGCAGGCGGCACAACACATGGTTGTGGCGTGCCGGACGACAGGTTGTTTGATCCGACGGCGTGGTCCTCGCTTTGATGCGGGCGGACAGCGGATGGTGTTCGGGTCGGCGAGAGGTGAGTGGGGCATGCCGGGTGGGCGGGCGCTGGGGCGGCGGTTTCGATGGCTGTGGACGGCCTACGCGGTCAGCTCGTACGGTTCGGGGTTCGGGTTCGGCGCGTTCGCCCTGATTGCGGTCCTCGTGCTGCACTCCGGGCCGGCCCAGGTGGCGGCACTGTCCGCCGCGGGGCGGGCGGTGGGGGCCCTGGTCGCGGTGCCGCTCGGACCATGGGTGGAGTTCCGCCGCAAGCGGCCCGTCATGATCGCGATGGACCTGACCCGGTTCGCGGCGCTGATGAGCGTCCCGGCCGCGTTCGCGTTCGGCCGGCTCGGTTTCGCTCAACTCCTTGTCGTCTCCGTCGTCGTCGCCGCGGCCACCATCGCCTTCAACGCGGCCGGCGGAGCGTTCCTGAAGGCGTTGCTGCCACCGGAGGACCTGCTCGTCGCCAACGCCCGTTTCGAGTCCACGACATGGAGCGCGACGACGGTCGGACCACCGCTCGGCGGCGCGGCGATCGGGCTGTTCGGGCCGATGACGACCGTGACGGCCGATGGGCTCAGCTACCTGCTCTCGGCACTGGGCATCCGCGCCATCGGCGGGAAGGAGCCACGCCCCCGGCCGACCGGTGCACCGCGGCTGCGGGCGGGCGATCTGCTGGAGGGCTGGCGTCACATCCTCACCCACCCCGGGCTGCGCCCGCTGTTGCTCAACGCGATGGTGGTCAACGGACTGATCATGGCGTCGGAGCCGCTGCTCGCCGTACTCCTGCTGGGCCCGCTCGGGTTCGCGCCCTGGCAGTACGGTCTCGCGTTCGCGGCTCCGTGCGTCGGCGGCCTCGTCGGCTCGCGGCTGGCGCGCCGGCTCGTGGCACGGTTCGGGCAGCGCAAGGTGCTGCTCACATCCGGGGTGCTGCGGGCCTGCTGGCCCGTCGGACTGGCGTTCGTCCGGCCCGGTGTTCCCGGGCTCGTGCTGATCATCGTCGTCCAGTTCGGCCTGGTCACCTGCTGCGGGCTGTTCAACCCGGTGCTGGCCACCTACCGGCTCGACCACACGCCGGCGGACCGGGTCGCCCGCACGCTGTCCGCGTGGTCGGTGAGCACCAGCGCCGCCATCGCGGCCCTGACCGCCGTGTGGGGTCTGCTGGCCGCTCTCACCGGCCCCCGCACCGCGATCGCGGCCGCCGGAATCCTCCTCCTGGCCACCCCGCTGCTGCTCCCGCTCCGCGTGAACGCCCGCCGGACCAGCGGGGAACCGGCCGTGAGCCTTCCATGACACGCGGCGCGCCCCGCGGCGTTCGCCGCCGTCGGCCCCGTACCGCCGGCGCCGCACCCCGGTCCGGGCGCTCCCGTCGCGGCGCGAGAGCGGCGGCGACCGCGCGGATCAGGTGAGTTGCACGCAGCCGTCCACGTCGACCACCGAGCCGGTGGCGTAGCCGTCGGTCATCAGGAACACCGCGGCCGAGGCGACGTCCCCAGGCAGGCCGACGCGGGCCGTGACGGATGTGGGGGACCCCCATCGCGGCGGAGCCGCATATCGATACAACCCCACGCCCCTTCGGGGCGCTGTTTCGAACCTCACCCGGAGCGCAGTCGGGCCTCGCACCACTGTCTGGCCGTTACGGCGACCTCTTCCAGGGCGCCGGGTTCTTCGAACAAGTGGGTCGCGCCCGGAACGACGCGCAGCGCATGCGGGGCCACGAGCCGCCGGGCCGCTTCCTTGTTGAGTTCCAGCACCTGCTGGTCCTGCCCACCGACGATGAGCAGTACCGGGGCCGCCACCCGCTCCAGGGCGTCGCCCGCGAGGTCGGGCCGGCCGCCTCGCGACACCACGGTCAGCACGCGGTCCGGCCGTTCGGCCGCGGCCACCAGTGCGGCGGCCGCGCCCGTACTGGCACCGAACAGCACGACGGGCAGACCGCGGGTGTCGGGCTGCTCCCGCAGCCAGTCGATCGCGACCACGAGCCGCCGGCCCAGGAGCCCGATGTCGAAGCGATGCTCGGCGGTCAGCGCGTCGTGCCGCTCCTCCCGTTCGCTGAGCAGATCCATCAGCAGCGTGCCCAGGCGGGCGGTACGCAACTCGGCGGCCACCCTCCGGTTGCGCGAGCTGTGCCGGGAACTGCCGCTGCCGTGTGCGAAGAGCACCACCGCCCGTGCCGGTGTCGGCACAACGAGGTCGCCGGGGAGCGTGGCGTCACTGGTGGGCAGCATGACCATCTCGGAGATCATCGCGTCACCTTCTTCCCCCTGTGCCGCCTGCGGATCGCTGCGACGGGGATGTCCCGTACCGCGTACCCCGGCAAGTCCCGGGCCTACCTCCGAGGCGGCCGGTCCTTCGCGGGTTGTGCTCGGCACCGGCACGCCCCGCCCGTCGCCCCCGTGCCGCGCCGTTCCCACCCGGCTCAGGGACTCCGCCAGCGATCGTCGGGCAGGTGGCTGCCGGCCTGCGGCCCCATCCGCAGCATCCCACCGTCCACCACCCAGGAGGCACCCGTGACATAGGAGGCGGCCGGACTCGCGAGGAAGGCGATCACCGCGGCGACCTCACGGGCGTCGCCGGGGCGGCCCAACGGCACGCCGGGCCGCCGCTCGGCGGTGACATCGGTGTCCTCCTGGCCGGTCATCGGCGTGGCGATCTCACCCGGCGCGACGGCATTGGCGGTGATCCCGTGTTCGGCCAGCTCCAGGGCCATGACCTGGGTGAGCAGCCCGAGCCCGCCCTTGGCCGCACAGTAGGGCGCCGCGCCCACCCGCGGCTGGTGTTCGTGGACGCTGGTGACGTTGATGATCCGGCCTCCGTCGCCCTGCGCGATCATGCGCTGAGCGGCGCGCTGACCGCACAGGAACGGCCCCACCAGGTCCACCTCGATGACCTCGTGCACGGTGTCGAGGGCCAGATCGAGGAACGGCGTCATGGTGCCGGTCCCCGCGTTGTTGACCAGGACGTCGACCCTGCCCAGCTGCTCCGCCAGCAGGTCGATGACCCCGGCGGCATCCGGGAGCCGGGTGAGGTCCAGGTGCTCGACCGCGGCACGGCGTCCTCGCGCGCGTACCTCGTCCGCCGTCCGCTGTGCCCCTTCGTGATCGCGGTGCCAGGTGATGCCGACGTCCAGACCGTCCGCCGCCAGCCGGACGGCGGTGGCACGGCCGATGCCGGAATCGGATCCGGTGACCAGGGCCACGGGGGCGGTACGAGGGGCGGGGGCGTCTTCATGCGGTGCCATGAGGGCTCCAGGTGTCGCGTCCGATGCGTGATCCGGCGTCGTGCCGCAGGCCGCAGGCAGGGCCGGGCACGGGCCGCAACGGCACCGCCCTCGTCCCCGGCGATGTCACTCACTTCCGGCGTTCCCGCCGCACGGCTCCCCGGATCTCGGGCACCGCGTACCCGTCACGCCGCCCACCACACAGGGCGGTCCGCGTCGCAGCACGGCACAGGGCGGCCGACGGCAGCCGCACATGTCTTTCCCGGCGACGCGCAACACCTCGCCGCTCGCGGGGTACTCGACGACTTCACGCGCAGGTCGACTGCGCCGACGCAGGCAGGAGGCCGCCATGGCCGAGATGAGCCCGATCGATCTTCAAAAGGCCCTGAAGGGCGCCGACTACCCGGCAAGCCGTGACGATCTCGTCTCGCTGGCCAGGAGCAACGGCGCGGATGACAAGATCGTGGACAAGCTCTCGCACGCCGGGACCCGCCGGTTCGACGGTCCCAACGACGTGCAGAAGGCAGTCTTCGGCAGCGAATAGGGACTACGCCCCGGGGACCGGCTCGCGCCCGCGTGATCGCCGGTCCCGCAGGCCTGATGTGCGCTTCCGCGGTGATTGCCGCGCCTTGCGCAGGGCACCCGGACGCCGTGGAGCGGCGACGGCGGATTCTCCTGACGGGGTGGTTCAGCTTTCTGGAGGGCGAGGCCACGGCCGGGGACCTGCTGGCTCTGGACCGGGTACGGGACGAGCTACGGCGCGCCGGATGGGACCACGACATCGCCTGGAGTCCCGGATTCCGCCCGGAAGGCCCGTCGCTCACGCACGTACGGCCCGATGCCTACTCGCACCTGGTCTTCGTCTGCGGACCCCTGCACGGACCGCAGATCGAGCAGCTGCACCTGCGCTTCCCGCACTGTGTCCGCATCGCCGTGGGCACCTCGGTCCTCGACGCCCGGAGCCCCGCCCTGGACGGCTTCCACCATGTGCTGGCGAGGGACGCTCCGGGCACGGCTCCGACGCTGGACCTGGCGGCCCGGGCGCCGTCCGCGCACGCCCTCCCGCTGGTCGCGGTGATCCTCACGCACGGCCAGGGGGAGTACGGACCGCGTCGGCGGCACGGGCGGGTCGCCCGGCAGGTGACACGGTGGCTGTCCGGACGGGACTGTGCGCGCCTTGAGCTGGAGACCCGGCTGGACAGCCACGACTGGCGGCTGAGCACCACGCCGGCCCAGCTGGAGACGGTGGTCTCCCGCTGCGACATGGTCGTCACCGACCGCCTGCACGGGCTGGTACTCGCGCTGCGCGCGGGCGTTCCCGCACTGGCCGTCGACCCCGTCGCGGGCGGCGCCAAGGTCACCGCACAGGCGCGCGCCTGCGGCTGGCCCGCGCTGCTGCCCGCCGACCAGGTCGACGCCGCCGCGCTGGATCACTGGTGGCAGTGGTGCACGACAGCCGGGCAGCGGCTCGCCGGGCAGATCGGCTCCCGGTTCCGGTCGGGCGCCCCGCCGGACACCGCGGACGACCTCCTGCGGATCCTGGCCCCGTAGCGGCCGACCCCTGCGCCGACGATGTGACACGCGGCGGCTCCGCAGGGGCCGCCCCGCATTCGCTGCGTGCGAAGACGCGCCCGGTCCCTTTTGTGCGCCGCCGGCTTCACGTCATGGCGCCGGCACGGCCGCGCGCCCCGAAGCCGAGGCGGTGCACGGGCAGATCGCCACCGAGCAAGAAGGTGCCGGAGGCCTCGGCGGGACGGGAAACGGAAGCGGTGGTCATGTGGTGTCCTTCGGATGAGGGGACGGTGAGGGCGCCCAAGGTCTTCCCCGTGCTCGGCCGGTCACACCGGGCGGCCCGCACCTCACCGGCGCGGCGCGCACCGGGAGCGCGAGGAGACTCTCGCCGGGCGATTCCCTACCATCCTGGTCCGCCGACCGCCGCGTCGCACCTCGCGGCGATCCCGCGCCCGTGCGGCGCGGGGCGTACGCTCACGACGGCGGCGCCGACCAGGCCCCTTCACGCATGATCACCCGGCCGGACAGCTCCGATTCGCCCCGCCAGGCACGCACCGTCCTCGGCACGACACGCAGATAGACAAAGGCGTCGTCCTCCGCGCGCGGGTCCCACCCGAACTTCTCGGCGAACCTGTCCGCCGCCTGCGCCGGCACGTCCTGGTCCGAGAAGCACCGCGCCTCTCCGAGGAGCAGCACCACATCGAAGGAGTCCGGCAGTGCCAGGCGTACCCGCGGTTCCGCGCGGACGTTGCGCACCGTGGCGGAGGCCGCGCCGGTGCACACCCACACCGCTTGCCCGTCCCACGAGAACCACAACGGGACCTGGTGGGGCCCGTGCTCGGGATGGGCGGTGGCCAACCAGATGTCCCGCTCCGTGGCAAGCCGCGTCAGCGTCTCACGTGTGCGTGCGGCCACCGAGCGAGGGACGGTTCGCGTGTTCTGCATGGCGCCGACCCTAGCCAGCTGGTTCGAAACGCGCATGGGGCCGCGGCCCTACGTCTCACGACGGACCCCTGCGGACTCTGCCGCACCGGCCGCGAGGGGCGGCGGCCCGGCACCGCGGGGCACGTCCGAGGCGAGCGCGGGACCGCGTGGACGCAGGGGAACACCACGGTTACGGACAGTGCGGGGACGCCATCGCCCTCATCGCTCCACCCGGCTCCGGTTGCGACGGCGCCGATGAGTCGCTGGACTGACTCAATGACGCCGACACCTTCACTCCACCGATGATCTCGCTCGGGTGATCGCGGCCGGCGAACCCCATGACGTTCGCACGCCGTATTCCGGCCGTGCCACCCGCCCGACACCCGGACAACCCGGCACCGGCCGGGGACCAGCACTAAGGAAACACCATGACCTGCAGCATCGCCCGCCGGGCCTCGATCGCACTCGCCTCCGCGGCCGTCGCCGTGCCGGCACTCCTCGCCACCGGCGGCCCCGCCTCGGCGGCGACGGCTGCGCCCGGCGCCGGAGCCACGGTCGTCTCCCACACCGACCGCTCCGCACACACCGACCGCACCCCCGGTCCCCAGCACTGGGCGGAGATCTGCAAGCAGGTGAACCGGGTCGGCGGCGTCAAGATCGTCCCTCGCGCCGACCAGCAGGGGCACGCGGGTGACGCCGCCCGGATCCGCTGGATCTCGGACCAGATCAGGTGGCTGTGCACACATGGATGATCCGGCGCTTCGGCATCGGTGATCCGGCCCGGCCGGTCCGGGGAAACCAGTGGACTTCCCCGGTGGATAGCGGCCAGATGATCGTGCACATTGGAGATATGGCCGTCGGGCGGTACCTCGTCCGTGTGTGGCAGCGGTGGCATTCCAGTCAGGCGCTGGTCGTGCTCCCGCTTATCCTGATTGTGGCGATCATGCTGGCCGACATCCAGTCCCCGGCCCGTGTTCACCTCGGTCCGCTGCTCGTCGCGGCCCCCGCCATCACCACGTCCTTCGCCGGACCCCGGTTGACCGGACTGATCGGAGCGCTGGCCCTGGGCGCCCAGGCATTCCTGGCCGCACGCAGCGGCGGAGTGGCCACCACCAACAACGTCGCCCAGCTGGTCGGACTCGCCGCCCTGTCGGTCTTCTCCGTGCTGGTGTGCTGGGTGCGTGACCGGCACAAGGAGCAGCTGGCCCGGGTGCGGTCGGTCGCCGAGGCCGCGCAACGGGCCCTGCTGCGCCCGCTGCCCGACCGCCTCGGCCCCTTGCACATCGCGTGCTCCTACCTGGCCGCGGAGAAGGAGGCCCACATCGGCGGCGATCTGTATGCGGTGGCACGCACCGCCGAACGAACCCGCGTGCTCATCGGTGACGTCAGGGGCAAGGGACTCTCCGCGATCGGGGAGGCGGCCATGCTGCTGGGCTCCTTCCAGGAGGCCGCCCACCAGCACACCACACTCCAGCTCCTGGCCGACGCCCTCGACCGCAGCGTCCACCGCTACCTCACACAGTTCCCCGAAGCCGACGAGGAGGCACAGGAGCACTTCATCACCGCACTGCTGCTGGAGATCCCCGACCACAGCCCCGTGGTCCGCATGACCGTGTGCGGGCACCCGCCGCCCCTGCTGCTCCGACACGGCAAGGTGACGTCCGTCGCCAGCCCGCACACGGCACCGCCCCTGGGCACGTGGGAGCTGGTGCCGGACACCCGCACCATGCACGCGTTCTCGTTCCTCGCCGGTGACACCCTCCTCCTCTACACCGACGGCGTCGTCGAGGCCCGCGACCCGGGCCGCGTTTTCTACCCCCTGGAGGAGCGGGTCGCCTTCTACGCGAAATGCAGCCCCCCGACGCTCGTCCACCACGTCCGGCAGGACCTCCTCTCCCACACCGACGGCGCCCTCGGCGACGACGCGGCCATCGTCGCCATCCAGCGCACACCCACCGCACTGAGCGGGCTCCACCTCAGTGATCTCCACCTGAGCGATCTGCTGCACGGCGCCAGCCGTCACGGACGGGCCCACGCACGCCATGAACAGGCCGTCTGAGCAGGTCCGGCACAGTCCACTGCGGTTCGACAGCGCCCTGAAGGGGCGCGGGGAACTGCGCGACCAGCCACGATGATGCCGCGGACGACCGACGGCGCATCGCGGCATTTCCAGCGGAGCGCTCAGCTCAAAGGCCCGGGGGGCCGGGGGCGGGGCGGGCCGCCCCCGCCGCGCCGCGTGGGTGAGCGTGCCCGGACAACGGCCGTCGTCCGCCGACCGTGGACTCGCGCGCGTCCAGCCGGTGCGGGGCCAGATGGACCTCGAACGGCAGGGGCTGCGTCGCGCGGATCCGGGTCGCCAGACACTTCACGGCCAGCGAGGCGATCGCGGCCTTGTCGGGGACGACGGATGTCAGGGACGGGGTGCTGTAGAGCGCTTCTTCCGAGCCGTCGACGCCCACCACGGCGACATCCTCGGGAATCCTCAAGCCCGCCTCGTACAAGGCGCGTTGCGCGCCGACGGCCAGCATGTCGCTGAAGCAGAAGACCGCGTCGGGCCGCACGCCCGCGGGCAGCGCCGTGAGGGTGCGCATCGCCCGCAGTCCGTTGTACCGGTTGAACTCCCGCACGCGCGGCGCGAGCCGCGGGTCATAGGTCAGCCCGGCCTCGTGCAGGGCGAGTTGGAAGCCTTCCAGGCGCTGGCGGCTGGTCTCCGACGTCTTGTGGTCCACGCCGATCGCGGCGATCCGGGTACGGCCGAGACCGACCAGGTGCGCGGTGGCGTCGCGCGCCGCCGCGACGTTGTCGATCAGCACGTGGTCGGCCACGACCCGCTCGCGCTCATAGCTGCGCTCGCCGAGCAGAACGAGCGGGAACTCGTTGGCGGCAGCGGCCAGTTCATCGGGTGCGACATGCAACGGTGACAGGATCACGCCGTCCAGCAGGGACGCGCCGATGCCGGTGGCGAGGCGCAGTTCCTCCGTCGCGTCGCCCAGGGTCTCCTCGATGAGGACGGTGAGGCCCAGCGCCGCGGCCTGTGCCCGCACATGATGGGCCAGCTCCGCGAAGTAGGGCATGGTCAGTTCCGGGACGGCCAGGGCGATCAGACCGCTGTGCCCCGTGCGCAGACGGCGTGCCGACGGGTTCGGCCGGTAGCCCAGCTCGTGCACGGCCTGCATCACCCGCCGACGGGTGGCTTCGGACACCCGCGGAGCATGACGTACAACGTTGGAGACAGTCTTGATGGACACCCCTGCCCGCTCCGCGACGTCCTTGAGTGTCACCGCTGTCACCGACCAACCCCCTCACCGTGGTTCCCCGGATTATGCACGAGCGCACCACCGGCGTCAGCCCTGAGGACCGCATGGAAATCCCTTTCTGACAGGGGGTTGACCCTGGCGACGCCCCACGGTTACAACGTTGGAACCGCACGCCGACGGTCGCGTCGGCGGCAGCTCGGACGGCCGCCCCACCTGGGCGGCCGAGCCCGCCCGCCCCGACGAGACGGCGCCGCTCGCGGGCTCGCGCCGATGCCGCCATCCCGAACCCACGCTCTGCGCAGTGGCCCGTCCGTCCGCCGCACGAGAGGATCCGTATGTCTCCGCATCGTTCCCCCACCCCGCTGCGCACAGCCGTGGTCGGCACCGGGGGCATCGCCCGCTCCAGCCATCTGCCCGCGCTGCGGACGCTGGCCGGCGAAGGCGAGGTGGACGTCGTCGCCGCGGTCGACGTCGACGGGCGGGCGGTGCGTGCGTTCGCCGCCGAAACCCAGATCCCGTACGCCTCGACGGACCTCGACGCGACGCTGGCCGAGGTGCGCCCGGATCTGGTGGTGCTGTGCACACCTCCGGCGGTGCACCGGGAGCAGTGCGTGGCCGCGCTCCGGGCGGGAGCCTGGGTGTGGTGCGAGAAACCGCCGTGCCCGTCGCTGGCGGACTTCGACGCCATCGAGGCGGCGGAGCGGGCCGGCGGCACGGGAGCATACGCGTCCATCGTCTTCCAGCACCGCTTCGGCTCCGGTGCCCGCCATGTCCGCCGGCTGCTCCGGGCCGGCGAGTTAGGCCGTCCGCTGGTGGCCCACTGCCAGACCACCTGGTACCGGGATGCCGCCTACTACGCGGCTCCGTGGCGCGGCCGGTGGGCGACCGAAGGCGGCGGCCCGGCGATGGGGCACGGGATCCACCAGACGGATCTGCTGCTGGACCTGATGGGGCCCTGGAGCGAGGTGCGGGGCATGGCGGCGCGGCTCGTGCACGCCGTGGAGACCGAGGATGTCTCCACGGCGCTGGTGCGCTTCGCGAACGGCGCCGTCGGCACCGTCGTCAACAGCGTGCTCAGCCCGGACGAGGTCAGCCGGATCCGCATCGACTGCGAACGCGCCACGATCGAACTGACCCACCTGTACGGATACCGCAACGCCGACTGGCGCATCACCCCCGCGCCCGGTGTCCCCGAGGAGACCGCGGCGGCCTGGCGCGACTTCGGCGCCGACGAGCCCAGTTCGCATGTGGCCCAACTACGCGTCCTGGTCGCCGACATCAGGGCCGGCCGGCGCCATCCCAGCAGCGGCACCGGCGGCCGGCGCACGCTTGAGTTCATCACCGCCCTGTACAAGTCCGCGTTCACCGATGCCGCCGTCCACGCCGGGGACATCGGCCCAGGCGATCCCTACTACACCGCACTGCACGGCGGCGCCCAGGGCTGGGCGCCGGCCGCCGCCCGCAAGGAGGCAGCCCCCGCATGACGCTCGCACTCACTCACGCCCACGGCGACCGCATCACCGTGACCCACCAGGCCACCGGAACCGAGCTGTTCGCCTACGTGTACCGTCCCGAGGCCGCGTGGGAGGCGCCCAAGCCCTACCTCCACCCGATCCGGACCCTGTCCGGCGCGCTCGTCACCGACTACCGGCCCAACGACCACCGATGGCACAAAGGGCTACAGCTGACGGCCTCTCATCTGTCGGGTCAGAACCTGTGGGGCGGCAACACCTATGTGCACGGGCAGGGATACCTCGCGCTGCCCGAGAAGGTGGGCTCCATGGCCCATGCCGCCTTCGCCGAGGTCGCGGCCGAAGATGACAACGTCGTCATCGCCGAGCGCCTGACCTGGCACCCGTACGACGGTGAACTGTGGGCCGAGGAAGAGCGCCGGATCGAGGTGTGCGAGGTCGACCCGGACGCCGGCAGCTGGTCGTTCACCTGGACCTCCGCCGTGACCAACCGCCGTGACGAACCCCTGCGTTTCGGCAGCCCCACCACGCATGGCCGTCCGGCCGCCGGATACACCGGGCTGTTCTGGCGCGGCCCGCGCGCCTTCCGCGACGGGCAGGTCTTCACGGCCGGGACGACCGGCGGCGACCTGATGGGAAGTCAGGCACCCTGGCTGGTGTACGTAGGTGAGCACGACGGGCGCGACGGCCATGCCACCCTCGTCTTCGAGCACGCGCCGGCCAACGACCACGCGGGCGACAAGGGGACGCACCCGGCCCACTGGTTCGTGCGCACCGACCCGTTCGCCGCGGTCGCGCCCTCCTGGGCGTTCCACGAGGAACTGGTCCTCGCCCCCGCGGACACGCTGGCCCGCAGCTACCGGGTGACCGTCGCCGACGGCGCCTGGGACCGCGAGCGGGTCGCCGCGCAGCTGCGGGGGCGGCCGTGGTGAGCGCGACGTACGACGGATTCCCCGCGGCGGTCGGCGTGTCCCGGCTGAGCGTGTACGACTGGCCCACCCTTGACGGCCGGCCCGGCGGAGGCACGCCGCACATGCACCTGACGTGCAGCGAGGGATACGTGGTGACGGCCGGCCGGGGAACGGTGCAGACCCTCACCGCCTCCGGCTACGAGGAGACACCCCTGGAACCGGGCACGGTGGCCTGGTTCACGCCCGGCACGATCCACCGGCTGATCAACGACGGCGGCCTGCAGATCACCGTGGTGATGCAGAACAGCGGCCTGCCCGAGGCGGGCGACGCCGTGCTCACCCTGCCCCAGGACCGCCTCACCGACACCGACACCTACGCGCACGCGGTCCGTATCCCCGCCGACGCTCCCGAGACCGAGCAGGCCAAGGTCGCGCGCGCCCGCCGCGACCTGGCGACCCGCCGTTTCCAGGAACTGCGGAAGGCCACCGCGAACGGCGATCCGGAGCCGCTGGCGGCCTTCCACCGGGCGGCCGCCGCACTGGTGCGGACCCGACTGGACGCCTGGGAACAGCGCTGGCGCTCCGGCGCCCACGCCGCCGCGACGGCGACCGGAACCCAACTCCGGGCGCTGCGCGAGAAGGACGAGCGGCATCTCGCCGCGGCCCGGGTCGCCGCGACCGGTCCCACCGCACGCGGACGCTTCGGCATGTGCGGCCGCCTGGACGTCTACCCCGGCATCTGACCCCGTTGCCCCTACGACAGCAGGGGCTCGGCCGCCAACCCGGCCCGCTGCGCGTCCGGCGCCGCCCGCCGGTGTGCCGGCCCGTTTTCCTCATATCCCTCTCCTGTACCTGTCCTGGAGGGCCACCATGTCCGAGCCCCGAAGCGGCCGGCGCCGGCTCCCGCGCCGCCGGGCCGTGCTGGCCGCGGCGGCCGTCGGCCTCAGCACCGCCCTGACGGCCGCGCTCAGCGCGTGCTCCACCGCAAGCGTCGGCACCACGTCCGAAGGAGTCACCCTCAGGTTCTCCTGGTGGGGCAACGACGACCGTGCCGCGCGCACCGAGAAGGCCGTACGGCTCTTCGAGAAGGAACACCCGGGTGTCACCGTCCGTACGTCGAACGGCGAGTTCGGCTCCTACCTGCAAAAACTGGCCACGCAGGCCGCAGGGGGCGGCATACCCGACGTGGCCCAGCTCGACTACCGGCAGATCTCCCAGTACGCGGCCGGCGGCACACTCCGACCGCTCGACGAAGACATCGCGAGCGGCACGATCCGCACATCGGAGATGGACCGGCAGTTCCTGCGGACGGGCACCTACAAGGGCGGACAGTACGCCCTGCCCATGGGCCGCGGCATCACCGGATACGCCTACGACTCCGCCCTCTACCGCAAGGCCGGCATTCCCGCCCCGCAGCCGAGCTGGACCTGGCAGGACTGGGCGAGGGCCAACAGGAAGATCGCCGCCCTGGGCCTGAGGGCCCCCGACGGCCGCCCGGTCACCGGCGCGAACGACGGCGGCGGCAACCAGGACGTGTTCGAGACCTGGCTGCGCAGCCGGGGCAAGCAGCTCTACGCCGGCCAGAGCCGACTCGGATTCACCGAGGACGACCTCACCGCGTTCTGGACGTTCTGCGACACGCTGCGCAAGGAAGGCGCCGTCGCGGCGGCCGAGGACACCGTACAGGCCAAGACCACCGAGACCAGCCCCATGGGCCGCCGCCTCGCCGCCGCCGACTTCACCTGGGACGCCCCGTTCCCCGGCTACCCGGCGCTCCTCGGTGACGGGGTCCACTTCGCGCCCACGCCGTCGACTAACGGCCGTCAGGGCTCGTACTTCAAGCCCAGCATGCTCCTGGGCATCGGAGCCCACAGCGCACACCCGAAGGAGGCCGCCGAACTGGTCGACTTCCTCCTCAACGACCGCCGGGCGGGCGACATCCTGGGCTTCACCCGGTCCACTCCGCCCAATCGTGTGATCGCCGCCCGCGTCGCCAAGACGCTCGAAGGCCCGGAGCGCGAGATCTACCAGTACGCGCGGACGATGGAGAAGTACGGCCTCGACGCCCCGCCGACCGCACCGCCGCGGGGCGACGTCGCGATCAACAAGGCCTTCAACCGCACCTACCAGCGAGTGCTGTTCAACCTCGCCACGCCGCGGCAGGCGGCGCGCGAACTCATCGAAGAAGCCAGGCGGGAGCTGAGGTCATGAGCACAGTGTCGACCAGGGCGCCCGCGCGCGCCGACGGAACGACCGACCGGCGCCCGACCGCCGAGCGACGCCGCCCGGTTCGGGAACGGCAGTGGCCCGCCTATGTGTTTCTCTCACCGTGGATGATCGGCGCGGCCGTGCTGACCCTGGTGCCGATGGCCGTGTCGCTGTACCTGTCGTTCACGGACTACAACCTGTTCGATCCGCCGCGCTGGGTGGGCCTGCGCAACTACACCGACATGCTGACCGAGGACCCCCGCTACTGGAGGTCGGTCGGCACCACCCTGCTCTATGTCGTGGTGGCCGTCCCGTTGAAACTCGGCCTCGCGCTCGGCGTGGCGATGCTGCTGAAGAACCTGGCCCGGGGCCGGGCCTTCTACCGCTCCGCGTTCTACGCGCCGTCCCTGCTCGGGGCCAGCATGTCCGTCGCGCTGGTGTGGCGGGCGCTGTTCAACGACGGCGGCTCCGTCCCCGACGTCCTGGGCACGTTCGGCATCCACACCGGCAGCTGGGTCGGCAATCCCAGCCTCGCGGTGTACGCGGTCGTCCTGCTGTCGGTGTGGCAGTTCGGGGCGCCCATGGTGATCTTCCTGGCGGGACTGCAGCAGGTCCCGCCCGATCTCTACGAGGCGGCGGCCCTCGACGGCGCCGGCCGCTGGCGGCAGTTCGTCTCCATCACCGTGCCGATGCTGTCCCCGGTGGTCTTCTTCAATCTGGTGCTGGAGATCATCAACTCCTTCCAGGTCTTCACCCCGGCCTTCGCCATCAGCGGCGGCGACGGCGGACCAGCCGACTCGACCATGTTCTACACGCTGTACCTGTACGAGCGCGGATTCACCGCCTCGCACATGGGCTATGCGGCGGCCATGGCCTGGCTGCTGCTGATCGCCATCGGCGTCATCACCCTGATCCTGTTCCGGACGTCCCGGTCCTGGGTCTTCTACGCGGACGAGGAGACGCGATGAACATCGCCACGAAGCGGTGGCTGCCGCACACGGTCGCGGCGGTGTGCCTGCTCGTTCTGCTGTACCCGCTGGCCTGGCTGCTTGCGACCTCGCTGAAGCCGGCGAACGAGGTGGTGACCAGCCTCGACCTGTGGCCCAGCCACCTGGAGTGGTCCAACTACACGACCGCCCTGGACGGCGTGTCGGGCATCTCCGTCACCCGCCTCCTGTCCAACACCCTGCTGATCGCGGCAGGCGCCGTCGTCGGCAACGTCCTGTCCTGCTCCCTGGCCGCCTACGCCTTCGCCCGGCTGCGCTTCCGCCTGCGCAAAGCGATGTTCGCCTTCATGGTCGCGACGCTGATGCTGCCGCACCACGTCGTGCTGATCCCGCAGTACATCATCTTCAACCGGCTCGGCATGGTGGACACCTACTGGCCGCTGATCCTGCCGAAGTTCCTCGCCACCGAGGCGTTCTTCGTCTTCCTCATCGTCCAGTTCATGCGCGGACTGCCACGCGAACTGGAGGAGTCCGCACGCATCGACGGCTGCGGCGCCTTCCGCACCTACTGGTCGATCACGCTGCCGCTGAGCCGGCCCGCGCTGATCACGACGGCCATCTTCACGTTCATCTGGACGTGGAACGACTTCTTCACCCAGATGATCTACCTGTTCGCGCCGGAGAAGTTCACCATCACCCTCGCCCTGCGCAGCTTCGTCGACCAGTCCAGCACCTCCGCCTACGGTCCCATGTTCGCGATGTCGGTGATCTCCGTGCTGCCGATCGTGCTGTTCTTCTTCGTCTTCCAGCGCTACCTGGTGCAGGGCATGGCCACCACCGGACTGAAGGGCTGAACCACCATGAGCCGTGCACCCGCACCACCCCGTGACCGCCGGGAGGCGGGAGAGATCTTCAGCCCGGGCTTCGCCCTGTTCGCCGACATGCTGCTCGTGGGCCTGCTCACCAGCCTCGCCTGTCTCCCGGTCGTCACGGTCCCGGCCGCCTTCTCCGCGGCCTCGGCAACCCTCAGGGAGACCGTCGGCACCGGCACCCAGATCCGGATCGGCGCATACGTCGGCCATCTGCGGGCGCACCTGTGCGCGGGCTCGCTGGCCGCCGGCCTGGCCGTGCCACTGCTCGCGGTCGTCCTGCTCGTCGATTCCGCGCTGGTGCGCGGCGCACTGCCCGGAGCCGCCGTCATGGCGCCCGCGCTGGTGCTGCTCACCCTGGGCTGCGTGACCGTGGGACTGCGTTCCACCGCGCTCACGGCCCCGTACCGGCTGTCCGCACGTGAGGGACTGCTCCGCTCGGCCGCCGACCCGCGCGGCACGCTCCTGCTGGGCAGCGCCGTACTCCTGGCCGCGCTTCTCGCCTGGTCCATGCCCCTGCTGACACCGCTGCTGCCCGGCCCCGTGGCGCTCGCCGCGACCGCGGTGGACCTCCGCACCACGACGCCCCAGCGACAGAGCTGAGGCGCCGCCGTCGGACGTGGCGGCCCCGTAGGGCTCCACGAGAAACCCGAGCCGAACGGCTTGCGCGCATCGCGCACCGGCCGCGGGACGGGGCGCACCGGTCAGTCGTCCCGCCGCACCGCGTCGCCGGCCGGCTGCTGCCCGCCGGACATGACGGCGCAGGCGGGGCACAGGACCCGCGCGTTCCGGCCGTAGCGGTGGGTGAGTCCCAGGCAGCGCGGGCAGTACCCGACCTCATGCGGTGCACAGCCGAGCAGGATCGCGGCGGCCACCCGGTCCGTCGAGGGATCGATGCGCTCCGGCACCCCGTCCATATGTCCGAATCTACGTTCGGGACCGCGCCCTGGCAGGGCAAGGAGGCCGGACAGGCGTGGAGGGGACAGAGGCCGAGGGTCACGGCGTGGTCAGTGCCTGGAACCGGTTGCTGTGGGGGGCGAGGGCGCGGACTGCATCGATGGCGGAGCGGACGGCTCCTTGCTGGCTGTCGGCGTCGTCCAGATAGCTGCCGACGTAGTGGACGCCGTGGTGCCCTTGGCAGGCGGTGAGCCGGGTGGCGGCCTGGCGGCCGGGCACGGTGGGCAGGAGCTGCCGGAAGTGGCCCGTGGCGATGATCTCGTTCGGCAGGGCGCGGTGGGTGATCCAGCTCTTGAAGAGATCGGTGCCCACGAGCGGCCCGAGCCAGCCGGTTGTTTCTGCCCAGTGGCCGTCACTGGTGGTGTTCGAGCCGGACCAGTGGGCACGGTCGGCGGGCATGTGCCCGGGATCGCGGTGGAGGACCACGGTGGTGGGGACATAGCTGAATTCGGAGAGACGGGCTGCGGCACCGGTGAGCTGCGGGCACTGGTGCAGGAGCCGGGCCGCATGGGGAGCGGGCAGGGCCAGGCCGCGGCGGCGCGGGCGGGCATCCGGGCAGCCTGATCGAGGGTGCAGCCGATGAAGGAGGCACACCAGGCCAGGACGGCGTGCCGGTACAGGTCGTCGGGGAGGCCGAGGGGGATGGCGAGATCGGCGACGGTGATGGTCTGTGGCCCGTTCTCGGCTTCGAGACGGGCGGCCTGGGCCAGGAAGGTGCCCAGGGCTTCCCAGGCCGGCCCCGCGAGCGGCTTGCGCCCGGCTTCCGCGTCCCCGGGAGCGTGCGGAGTGACCAGCAACGGCTCGTCCTGCCCGGCGCGCAGCAGTGTGGTGGTCAGCGGCACCGTGGTGGTGTCGTGGGCTGTGATGCCCAGGGCGCGGCACAGGGCGGTGTGGTCGGGGTAGGCGGTCGGCGAGAGGAACTGGGCGCCCAGGTCGATGTCGAGGGTGCCGTGTTCGGCGGTGGTGACGGGGATGGTGCGGATGTTGCCGCCCGGCCGGTCGGTGGCCTCGTACACGGTGATGTCATGGTCTTCGTCCAGGAGCCAGGCCGCCGTCAGTCCGGCGATGCCTGCCCCGTGCCGTCCGCACGCACCACGTAAGCCGTGGAGTTGGCCACCGGCGTGCCGATCGGCATCGTCTCCGCACCGGCGCCCAGCCCGGTCATCGCGTGCACCGCCGACAGTGAGGAATTCTCGGTCGGGCCATAGCCGTTGACCAGCGCCCCGGGTCGGCCGTGGGCGAGCATCCGACGCACCGCCTCAGGTGAAAGGGCATCCCCACCCGCGATCAGGCACCGCAAACGGGCGAACATCTCCGGACGTACCTCGGCCATCTGGTGGAACAGGCCCGCGCTCAGCCACATGACACTCACACGCTCGCTGCCGAGCATGTCTTCCAGGGCGTCGGCGGCCAGCAGAGTGTCCACCTCGGCCAGCACGAGCCGGGCCCCGTTGAGCAGGGCCGCGAACCACTCGAAGCGCCAACCGGCCCACTCGCCCCTCCAGTTCGCCGTAGGTCACTCGTTCACGGCCCTGACAGACCGCGACCGCCCCCGGGTGTGCATGCTCCGCTTGCTCGTAGGGACAGTTCCAGGGCCGCGGACAGAAACCGGCCGGTACGGGTTCGACCTGGGCGACCGCATCCTCGACCATGGCCGGCGACTCCCCGTGAGCCAGGCCGAAGGCGGCCACCTCGCGAGCGCCGTCGACGAAGCGGTCCGGCGCATTCCGGAACAACTCGAAGTAGTCCGTCACCGGCTCGGGCAGCCGGGAGCCCGACGCCCTCAGGGCATCGGTCGGTGCGGAGCAGACGCTGCACCACAGCAACAGATCCGCACGGATCGCGCAGGCCGCCGCGGCCGGTCCCGCCCCCATCGCCAGCCAACCCATCAGTGAACCGAATGCCCGCATCCCGGCCGGCGGACGCTCACCGCGTATCTCGTCGGGCAGGTCCGACACGTTCACGAAGAGGAACAGCCGCTGCTCGGGCGGAAGCCCGGCGACGACCTTCTCGGCACAGACCACCTGCGCCTCGAACGACGTAGCCGGCATCATCGGCCCAGTTCGCCGGTCCTGTGACGCGACTGTGCGGGAATGCGCTCCAGGACACCGCCGGCGAAGACGTCGTACAGGGGCAGTGTCTCCAAGTGGACGTAGCCGATATGGCAGTCGCAGACGGCCAGCGGGCACACGCGGGGCCGCAGCGCCCGCCGGTAGGAGCCGTCGTACAGGTTGCCCAGCTCGGACCGGACGAAGTGGCAGCGTCGCACCGTGCCGTCGCCGTCCACCGATATGACGGACTCTCCGGTACGGCAGGGCAGACCCGCGCTGCGGTGCGGGTGTCGGCTGTAAGGGAAGAGCGGGTCGAGGGCGGTCCACCGGTCGGCCTCGGCATCGGTGTAGGTGTGCCCCTCGGCGGCGTTGACCCACAGATACACCTGGGCGGGCAGGTCCGCGCGCAGCCGGCGCGCCTGCTCCAGGTGCTCGGGGAGGCCGACGACGCCGACACTGTGACGGACCCCGCGGCCGGCCAGGTCCTCACACTTGGCGAGGAAACGGTCGTACGGTGTCTGCCCGGGATGGAAGGTGCACCACAGGGCGAGGGTGTCCAGGTCGGCGTCGGCCAGCCAGTCCGTACGGCAGCTGAGATTGGTCTGTATCGCCACCCGGCGGACCTGCGGCAGCCGGCTCAGTTCCACGAGCGTACGCCGGTACCAGGAGCGCACCAGGCCCTCACCCCACGGCGTGAACAGCAAGGAGAGCCGGTCGTCCCGCTGCGCCGCCGCCCAGGCGGCGAAGCGCTCCAGCGCGGCCCGGTCCGCGGCCAGTTGGGCGCGGGTGTCCCGGCGCTTGGCGAACGGGCAGTACGGGCAGTCGTAGTCGCACGACGCCAGCGGGCCACGGTAGAGGATGGTCAGGTCCATGCGGGCTCCGTCACTTCGGCTCATAGGCGGCCATGCGCTCGCGCACCGCGGCGGAGAACAACTCGGTACCCAGCGCGTCGGAGTGGGCCAGTCCCTCCGGGGAGAGCCGCAGCAGCCGCGGACCGGCCGAGTCGTCCAGCCAGCCCCGCTCGCGGAACCGGTCCAGCTCGGCGGCGAAGTCGTCACCGGGCGCGCTGCCGAAACGGGTCCGGTAGTCGGCGACGGGCATCCCCTCGGCCTGGAGCAGCGACTGCAGCAGATGGCGGCGCCGGGCCTCGTCCGCGGTCATCTCCCAGCCGTAGTCGGCATGCCGGAAGTCGTCGGCCGAGCGGGAAGCGTAGTCGTCGATGATCCCCCGTACGCGGTGCATGTCCACCGCGTAGTCGAAGGAATAGTGCAGCGTGGACGTGTAGGAGCGGGCGCCGCAGCCGAGTCCGACCATGCCGTCGGTCTGGCATGCATAGTCCTCCCCGCCGGTCGTGGGGGCGCCCGTACGGCGGAACATGCGCATCGACACCTGTTCGTAGCCGCGCGCGAGCAGGTGGTCGCGGCCGTGGCGGTACAGCCGCAGCCGCTGTTCGTCCCACGCGGCCTCGCCGTGCGGCCCGCCGTGCCGCCGGCCGAGACCGGTGAGCGGGCGCACATAGAGGGGGTACAGGTACAGCTCCTCCGGCTGCCAGGCGAGGGCGGCGTCCAGGGAGTGGCGCCAGGACGCCTCGGTCTGGCCGTCGATGCCGTAGATCAGGTCGATGTTGAGGACGGGTATGCCGGCGTCGCGGATCCGGGCGAGGGCCGCTTCCACGTCCGCCCGGCGCTGCGGGCGAACGGCCGTCCGCGCCTCGGCGTCGACGAAGCTCTGCACGCCCAGGCTCAGCCGCGTGGCACCGCGGGCGGCGAGCACGGCCAGCCGGTCGGCGGTCGCCGTCGCGGGCGAGGCCTCCACCGACAACGGGACGGCGGTCAGATCGGCGCCCAGGCCCCGCTCGGCCAGATCGCACAGCCGCTCCAGCTCCGCCGCCTCCAGAAAGGTCGGAGTTCCGCCGCCGAAGGCCGCGTTGGCGAACCGCGCCGCGCCGCCCAGCGCCTCGCGCACCGCGCCGGCCTGACGCTCCAACGCGTCCAGGTAGGCGGCGGCCAGGCCGTCCGGCGCCCCGATCCGGGTGAACAGATTGCAGAAGCCGCAGCGCACTTCGCAGAAGGGGATGTGGACATAGAGGGACAGGGCGCCCTTCGGCTCGTCCGCCCACAGCTCGCGCAAGGACGCGCGTTCCCGGGGCAGCGGCCGGTACGCGGTCTTGTGCGGATAGGCGTAGACGTACTGCTGGTAGGGGCGGACGGCGGGCGCCGGCGCCGCTTCGGTGATGGTCATCGGGCCTCGTCGACGAAGAAGTGGGCATAGGGAACGGTCCAGACGACCTCATGGCCGATGCGGTGGCCGCTGTAGCCGTCCTCGCCGTACGCGGTGCCGTGGTCGGAGCAGACGATGGCGAAGCACGGGCGGCGGCCGGCGGCGGCTGCCAGGAGCCGCCCGATGTGCCGGTCCACGTACTCAAGCGCCGCGGCGTGGGTGGCCCGCGTGTCGCCCGCCTCGCGGGTGGCCCCGTCGAGGTGGAACCAGTTGGGCTGGTGCAGGGCCGACACGTTCACGAAGAGGAACAGCCGCTGCTCGGGCGGAAGCCCGGCGACGACCTTCTCGGCACAGGCCACCTGCGCCTCGAACGACATGGGGGACGTCACCCCGAACTCCGGCTCCCAGTGGCTCTCCTGGAACATCCCGGGCAGCACCGAACCGAGCGGCCCCCGCTTGTTGAAGAAGCCCACGCCGCCGATGCAGACCGTGCGGTAGCCCACGGCGGCCAGACCCGAGACCAGGTCGGGTGTGTCGTAGACGAACGTGCCGCTCGCCGTGGTCTCACTACCCGCGAAACGGGCGGCGAACAGCCGCGGATGCGGACCCGGCGCGGCCGGTGTCGGCAGGAAACCCGCGAACATCGCCTGGTGAGAGGCGTAGGTGAAGCTGCCCGGTGCGTGTCGGCGCTCCCAGGCGCCGCCGGGCAGATGCCTCGCCAGGTTCGGGATGCGTCCGGCCGCCGCCAACTCCTGCGCCACGTCGTGGCGGAGGGTGTCGAGCGTGACCAGCAGGAGGTCGTGGCTGCCGACGACCTCGTTCATGTCAAGCGGTGGTGTCATGGCGCTGCTCCTCGTATTCCGCGTATTCCTCGTATTCCGCGTATTTCGCGTATTTCGCGTACTCCGAGTGTTCCGCCCGCCGCACGGCGGCCGATGCCGCGGCGACCTGCGCGGCGTAGGTGTCCAGGCCCTCGGCGCCGCTGCCGGGCAGGCCGGTCAGCCGGGGCAGCAGATCCCCGAAGGCGTTCACCTCACCGACCGTGAAGCGGCGCCACCCGGTGGCCGGCAGGACGTCGACTCCGACGCACCACGTGCCCGGGAAACACGCGGCCGCCCGCTCGGCCACCTCCAGCACGTCCGTGAAGCGGCCGCCCGCGGCGCGGATCGCCGCGCGTGCCGCCTCCAGATCGCCGCGGGCGCCGCCGAGGTGCAGGTTCGTCATGGGGTGCCGGCTGGTCCGCACCACGGCATGCGTGGCGCGCCCCGCGACCACGACCACCCGCAGATCGGCGGCCCGGCCGCCCTGCGCCGCCTTGGGCAGCCACCGCTCGACGTGGACCCCGTCCGGGGCCAGGGCGTCGACGAGGGCGGCGACCTCGGTCTCCGAGGTGTAGTGGCGTATCCGCAGGGAGTTGTACAGGCGGCCGTCGGCAGTGGTCTCCACGGACGTCGTCGCTTTGATCCGGCCGGGACCCGCCATCGACAGGGCCACGACACCGGAGGCCGACGAGCCGTGTGCCGGCTTCACGAACGCCCGTGAGATCCGGGCGGCCTTCAGCTGCTCCCTGAGCCCGTCCCAGCCGCCGACCGGGCCCGTCAGGGCCGGGGGTACGGGGACGCCGGCCGCGGCGAGCCGGGCATGGCAGCGGCGCTTGTCGAACATGACCGCGACATCCTCCGGGTCGGCGGACGTCGCCGCTCCCGCGCGGTGCGCCGCGCCGGACAGCTCCCGGACCGCGGCGGTGAATCGGCGGTACCACAGGGCCGTTCCCTCGACCCGGGCGGGCTCGTCGGTGCCCCGCAGCAACCGGTCGACCTCGGCGTTCTCACCGGGGGAGTCGATCCGTACGAACTCGCCCGGCGTGAAGGCGTACCGCCCGCGCAGCACGTCACGCCACGCGAGCACGCGAGGTGCCGCGTGGCCGGCCGAGCCGACGGCATCGGCGAACATCGTCGTGCGCCGGTTCTCGGGATTGCCGACGACGGCGAACCGCAGTCCGGTACCGGGCGCCGCGCCGCGAGGACCGGAACCGGGTGCCAGGTCGCGCGGACCCGTACCGGGCGCCGGGGCGCCAAGTCCCGTACCGGGCGCCGGGCTACTCGGAGACGGCGACATAACGCCGCTCCTCGTCCCGCCGCCGGTGCGGAGTCCGACGGTCCGACAGGTCCACCTCGGCCCCGGCGGACCCGAAGGCCGTACGGATCCGTTCGGCCATGGACTCGCTCAGGAAGTGATGGTGCAGGTCCAGCCGCCTGAGACGGGTCAGCGGCCGGCCGCGCAGCAGGGCTTCGGCACCGGTGTCGGTGAGCGTGCCCATGGACAGGCTCAGCGATTCCAGCTGCGCCACGACCGGCGCCGAGGCGAGTGCCGCCGCGATCTCGTCCTGCAACTCGCTGTCCTGCACACCGAGATGGCGCAGCGCCGGGAAGCGTCCCTGGGCGAGGATCGGCGCGAGGTCGGCCACGGTCGCGTCGCCGCCGTAGTGGGACACGCCGAGCCACAGCTCCAGATGTTCCAGCGCGGGCAGCTCGCACGCTCCGACGGCCCGCACCACCTCCCCGGGCAGGCCGCCCGACTCGAACCGCAGCACGCGCAGCGCGTCGTGCCGCACCGGGCGCAGCGACAGGGGCTCCTCGCCGAGTCCGTGCGAGCTGCCGCCGCGCACGCCCAGCTCCTCCAGCCGCGGGAAGCGCTCCAGGACGGGAGTCACATCGGTGAGCCGCAGCCAGGAGACCTCGCACTCCTCGCCGGTGACATCGGCGAGGAACAGGGCGCGCAGCGCGGGGAAGCGCTCCGCGTCGGCCAGGATCAGCTCCAGCGCCGGACGCAGGTCGCTGTACTCGTCGTGCCACCACGGCCCGATGACCAGGGCCCGTACTTCCGTGCTCGGCACCCGGTCCACAAAGCTCTGCCACAGGTCGGCGAACGGCGTCTCCCAGGAGCAGTCCAGCCGCCAGGCCACCTCGCCGGCGGCCGGAAGGGCCCGCTCACTCGGCTCGGCAAAGGTGAGGACGGGCAGCCCGTGGAAGGTCTCGAAATGAGCGGCGAAGGTCATGACGGTCTCATTCCGCGACGGCGGTGAAGCGGTGGACGACGCCGTCGTTCTCCCAGGTGTCGCCGGGCTCGGACAGATCGACCTCGACGCCGGACGGCTCCAGCGCCGCCCGTACCCGCTCGGCCACCGGCTCGGTGACGAAGTTGTGGTGGAGGTCGAGCCGGTTCAGGTGGGTGAGCGGCTGGCCGTCGAGCAGCGCCGCCGCGCCCTGGTCGGTGAGCACTCCGAGTGACAGGTCGAGCGACGTCAGTTGTGCGACGACCGGGGCAGCGGCGACGGCCGCGGCGATCTCGTCCTGGATCTCGCTGTTGCGCAGGCCGAGATGGCGCAGTGCCGGGAAGCGTCCCTGGGCGAGGATCGGCGCGAGGTCCGCCACCGTCGCGTCGCCGCTGTACTCCTCCACGCCGAGCCACATGTCGAGGTGTTCCAGCGCGGGGAGTTCGGCGGCGGCGACACCGCGCACGACCTCGCCGGGCAGGCCGCCGGCCTGGAAACGCAGCGTCCGCAGACGCTGGTGAGAGAGCGCCGGGAAGCGCAGTCCGGTGCCGCCGCGGATCCCGAACTCCTCCAGCAGCGGATAGGCGTCGAGGACCGGCGTGACATCGCACTGCTCGATCCAGGAGATCTCCGCCTCCTCCATCTCAAGGTCGCCGATGAACACGGCCCGCAGCGCGGTCAGTCGGTCACGGGCGTCCACCAGGCACCGCACGACGCCACCGGAGTCGTTGTCGTACACCTCGCCCCACGGGCCCACGACGATCGCGCGGACACCGGCGGGGTCCACGGTTTCGAGGAAGCGGTCCCACAGGTCACCGAAGTCCTTGTCCGCGGAGTCCTCGTAGGGATCGAGGGCCAGCCGCCAGGCCACGGCGCCCGCCTCCGGCAACTCCCCCCGCTCCCCGGGATCGGGGAAGTCGAAGGCCGGCAGACCGTGCAGTTCCTTCAGATGCTCGACATAGGACATGAGCGCTGGCCTCCTGGGACCCCGACGTGAAGCAGTGATCGCGAGAAGTTGTACCAAGCGGCACTGACACCACCGGCAGCGGGCCGTGCGGCGGCCGGTCCACGGCCGCCGGAACCTGAGTATCAGCATCAGTGTCAGACCCCCGGCGTAGCGTCGTGGACATCGAGCGGCGAGGCGCCGACGGGGGAGGGAGACGCGTATGTACCGGCAGGGGGACGTCCTGATCGTGCCCGTGGCCAGGTCGGCCGTGCCACCGGGCACCGACCGGCTGCCGCAGCAGCCGCGGGACGCGCGGGGCAGGCTCGTGCTGGCGCTCGGCGAGGTCACCGGACACGCCCACGCGGTGGTCGGGCCCGGGACACTGGTCCGCGAGGCCGGGCCGTTCGCGGCCTCCTACCTCCATCTCCCGGACGGCGGCCGGGTGGTGCACGAGGAGCACGCGGCGATACCGCTGCCCAAGGGCTGGTACCGCGTGGTGCGGCAGCGTGAGTACGTGCCCGGCGCGGTCCGCGTCGTGGCCGACTGAGACGGCGGGGGAGCGGAGCGGTGACGATGGCGATGCAAGCGTGGGCGGACGCGACGGGGACATGGCGGGAGGTGGCGGCGGCGACCGGGCCCGCCGACCGGAGGGCCGCCGAGGAGGGTGTGCATCTGGCCTACCGGCTGGCGGGCCTGCCCGAGCCGGAGCGGATCGTGTGGGTGGGATCGCCCCGCGAGGGTGCTGTGGCGGCCGCACGGCTCACGGCGGAAGGGACGGCCGGCCGCTGTGTCCGCGACGCGGTGCGTACCCGGCCGTGGGCCGTCGCCCGGGAGCGTGTTCTCGGCCGGCTCGGGCCGGCCGGCTGGGCCGAGCACTGGGCCCTGACGGGCGCCCCGTTGTGGGACGGCACGGTCATGCTGACCGAGCGCATACGCACCGGCGTGGTCGAGGACTCGACCGGTGCGGCAGGGGACGAGCAGGCGGTCCGGCTCGCACTGCTCGACGCGGTCCTCGGCCAGCACGACGCGGCCTGGCTGGCCGCCTTCGACGGCCAGGACGGCGGCGAGACGCTTGCCGGGATCGCCGCGGTCGCCCGCGCCGCGGGCTGGTGGTGGCCCTACGAGAAGACCGTGATCGTCTGCGAACGCCCGGTGGAACTGCACCGTGACGAGGCGGGCAGGCTCGACCGCGGGGACGGGCCGGCGCTCGCCTTCCCCGACGGATTCACCCTGCACGCCTGGCGCGGCATGCCGGTCCCGGCCGCGTTCCTCGGCGAACTCGCCGGGCTGACCCCGCGGCGCATACGCGCGGAGGAGAACGCCGAACTGCGCCGCGTGATGCTTGAGTACTACGGCTACGACCGCTACCTGGAGGAGTCCGGCGCCGAACCCCTGCAACGGGACGAGGCAGGAGTGCTCTGGCGGATCGAACTGGACGGTGACGAACCGCTGGTGATGGTCGAGGTGGTCAACTCCACCCCGGAGCCCGACGGCACCCACCGCATCTACTGGCTGCGGGTGCCGCCACGCACCCGGACCGCCAGGGAAGGCGTCGCCTGGACCTTCGGACTTGAGGAGGCCGAGTACGCGCCGCAGCGGCAGACATGATCCGCCGCTCCCCGGAGCAGGGCGCGGCGGACGGGACCGGGGCCGCTCACGCCACGTACGTGAGGCCACGGGTGCGCCCTCGGCGGTGGGGCCCATCCGCATGCGGCGGTGTGCTGTCAGCCTGACGTGGCGTCAGTCGGCGTGGCCTGCTCGGCGAGTTCCGTGGCCAGTCGGGTGCGCAGGCCGTCGACCAGTGCCCCGAGGCAGACCTCGAAGGCCAGGTCGGCGGCGGGCCGTCGCTCGGCGGCCGAGACCTCGTCGCGGGCGTGCACCGCGGCGGTGAACCGGGGCACCTCGGGTGAGTCCGGCCCCGGGTCGAACATCGCGGGCGGTGCCACCAGGTCCAGCGCCGAGCCCAGGACGAACGACTCCACGCCGACCATGACGGGGATGACCGATGTGGTCGGCCATCCGCCGCGCTCCAGCCCGGCCACCACCGACTCGTACATCCGCAGGGTGCGGTGCGCACCCGACACCGGGATGGTGGCCAGCAACGAGATGGTCTGCGGATGCGCCGCGAAGGCCGCCCGGTAGAGCCTGGCCCAGCTGACCAGGGCCTCGTCCCAGGGAAGGGTGTCAAAGATGCCGGCGTCGATCGGGTCGGCCACGAGTTCGCGCACCCCGGCCAGGATGTCGTCCCTGCCCCTGACGTGGTTGTACAGCGACGAGGGCCGCACCCGGAGCCGCCGGGCCAGCAGGGCGACGGAGAAGCCCTTGGCGCCCACCTCGTCGATGAGGTCGAGCGCGCCCCGCACGATCACCTCGCGGTCGAGTACGGGTGTGCTCGGCCGCCCCGTCCTGCGCGTCCCGGCGCTCATCCGGTGTCCCGCCCCTCTTCCCAAGCGTCGTCGCGTGAGTCTAACCTGCGTCCACTAAAACGAATGGCTTTCGCTTTGGGAGCGCGTATGCCCCTCACCGTCTTCCGGCACGCCACCGTGTGGACCGGTCTGCCCACGCCCTCCGACGCCGGGCAGCCACCGACCGCGCTGGCCGTGCGGGACGGCCGGGTCGAGGCCGTCGGCGCCGCGGCCGAGGCGCTCGCCGGCGCCGCCGACGAACTGCTGGACCTCGGCGGGGGCCTGCTCATGCCCGCGTTCGGCGACGGCCACTGCCACCCCGACCAGGGCGGGTTCGAGGCGCTGGGCCCGCGGATCAGGCCGTGTACCAGCGTCGACGAGCTGGTCGCGGAGATCGGCCGGTACGCCGCGGAGCACCCGGAGGCCGAGTGGATCCTCGGCGGCAGCTACGACGCCACGCTCGCCCCCGACGGCCTCTTCGACGCCCGCTGGCTGGACGCCGCCGTACCCGACCGCCCGGTCGCCCTGCGCGCCTGGGACTACCACACGCTGTGGTGCAACACCGAGGCCATGCGCCGGGCCGGACTCGACGACTCCGTGCGGGACAGCGAGCGGGGGCGGTTCCCACGCCGTCCCGACGGCAGCCTGATGGGCACCATGGTCGAGTGGGACGCCGTCGACGCGGTCCTCGGCGCGGCACCCCCGTGGAGCCCGGACGACCGGGTACGGGCCCTGGCCCTTGCCACCCGCGCCTACGCCGCGGCCGGGGTCACCTGGATCCAGGACGCCTGGGTGGAGCACGAGGCCGTCGACGCCTATCTCGCGGCGGCCGGGCAGGGCGTACTGGCCACGCGGGTGAACCTCGCCCTGCGCGCCGACCCGTCGCGCTGGCGCGAGCAGCTGGCCGGCTTCGCGGCCGACCGTGACCGGATCGAGGCGGCGGGCCATGACCGGCTGACCCTGCGCACCGTCAAGTTCTTCGTCGACGGCATCATCGAGAACCGCACCGCGGCGCTGCTCGAACCGTACGCCGACGACCCCTGCACCCGGGGCATGCCGCTGTGGGCCGCCGCCGAGCTGCGCGCGGCACTGCTGGAGATCGACCGGCTGGGACTGCAGCCGCATCTGCACGCGATCGGCGACGCCGGTATCCGTACCGCCCTGGACGCCGTCGCCCACCTCACCGGGGCGGGCGGCCCCCGGGACCGCCGCCCGGTGATCGCCCATGTGCAGATGGTCGACCCCGAGGACCTGCCCCGCTTCGCCGAACTGGGCGTGATCGCCAATATGGAGCCGCTGTGGCTGCAACCCGACCCGGCGATGACCGACCTCACCGTGCCCCGCCTCGGTGAGGCACGGTCCCGGCAGCAGTACCCGCTGGGATCGCTGCTGCGCAGCGGCGCCCGGGTCTCCTTCGGCAGTGACTGGCCGGTCACCGACCACCGGCCGCTGGCCGGCCTCCCGGTCGCGGTGACCCGGCAGACGCCACAGCGCCGTCCCGAGGGCGGCTGGCTGCCGCAGGAACGGATCGGCATCGAGACCGCGATGTCCTGTTACACGGCCGGCGTCGCCCACCAGGCGATGGCCGACGACCGCGGAGTCCTGGCCCCGGGACGGGTCGCCGACCTCGTCTGGCTCGACCGGGACCCCCGCGACTGCGACCCGCACGACGTGCCCCGCATCACCGTGCGCGGCACCTGGCTGGCCGGCGAGCGCACCCACCACGCGCACGGGTGAGCGTAGGGCGGGGCACCACCGCACGCCCCGCCACCGCCCATTGCCGGATCGCCCGGCCACCCGTCATTCTCTCTGCGGAAGGAACGGTTCATGACGGCGACAGACATCCCCCCGGAATCCGGGCTCAAGCGGGTCCTCGGACTGCCCGGACTCACCCTCTTCGGTCTCACCTATCTGGCTCCGGTGGCCGTGTTCACCACCTACGGGGCGGTCGCCGGCGTGACCGACGGACATCTGCCGGCCGCCTATGTGATCGCCTTGGTGGTGATGCTCTTCACGGCCATCAGCTACGGACGGATGGTGCGGGCGTTCCCGGCCGCCGGGTCGGCGTACACCTACACCCAGCAGTCGTTCGGCGGGCATGTCGGCTTCATGGTCGGCTGGACCCTGATGCTGGACTACCTCTTCCTGCCGATGATCAACTTCCTGCTGATCGGCATCTATCTGCACAGCGAGTTCCCGTCGGTGCCCGCGCAGGTGTTCGTGCTCGCCGCGCTGCTGCTCTCGCTGCTCGTCAATGTGCTCGGCGTGAACTTCATCAGCCGGCTCAGCACCCTGGTGGTGGGCCTCGCGGGGGTGCTCGTGGTGGTCTTCGTCGCCCTGTCCGTCCACCGCACGCTCGACCACGGTGCCTCCGCGCCGTTCGCCTCGTTCCTGCCGGGCGGTTCGGGGACCTCGGCGGCGTTCTCCGGGGCCGCGATCCTCGCGCTGAGCTTCCTCGGTTTCGACGCGGTCTCCACCATGTCGGAGGAGGCCAAGGACCCGCGGCGCACCATCCCGCGCGCCATCGTGCTGACCACCGTCCTCGGCGGCGTGCTGTTCATCGTGGTGTCCTGGATGGGCGCGCTGGTGCACCCGGGCGCCACCTTCAGCGATCCCGACAGCGCGGGCCTGGACATCATGCGGACGCTCGGCGGCTCCGCCTTCACCTCCTTCTTCGTCGCCGTCTATGTCGCGGGTGCCTTCGGCTCCGGGGTCGCCACGCAGGCCAGTGTGTCCCGGATCCTCTACTCGATGGGCCGCGACGGCGTGCTCCCCAGGCGGGTGTTCGGCCGTCTCCACCCGCGCTTTCGTACCCCGGTGAGCGCGACCGCTCTGGTGTCCGCCGTCTCGCTGGTCGCGCTGTTCATCAGCCTCGACAACGCCGTGGTGATGGTCAACTTCGGCGCGCTGATCGCCTTCTCGGTGGTCAATCTGAGCGTGGTCAAGCACTACCTGGTCGACAAGGGCCGCCGGAGCGGTCGCGATCTGCTGTCCTACGGACTGCTGCCGGTCGTCGGTTTCGCCCTGACCCTCTGGCTGTGGACCAGCCTGGAGGGCATCACCTTCGAGGTGGGGCTCTGCTGGATGCTGGCCGGGTTCCTGTATCTGCTGTTCCTGACCCGTGTGTTCAGCCGGAAGCCTCCGGTGATGAGCTTCAGCGAGAATTCGGCGGAGGCCGTGGTGGCTCCCCGTGACGGGTCCGACACCCGTTCACCGGCATGATGAACACGGATGAGTACATCGGCGTTCTGAGAAGAGGGGGGAGCACCAGATGACCTCGGTGCTCGTGTTGTTCGGGGTGCTCGGCGCACTCGTCGTGCTGCTGGTCGTCGTCCTGCTGCGCAGGAACAGCGGTCGCACGGAGACCGCCGACGGTCTGCTGATCGAGCGCGAGGCACGACTCCAGGCGGAGATGGACCGGGTCTCGTTCAACGCCCGCTCGGTCGACAACGCCGCGCCCACGTCGAGCGACGTCTACCACCGCCGTCACCGGCACCGCTGAGCAGGCGCCGAAAGCCCCGTCAGCCGGTTGTGCCCGAGCCGGTCATGGCCGGCCCCGCGGAAGGTCATGGCCGGCCCTGCAGAAAGGCGTCCAGCAGCCGCGCGGTCCGGCCGGGGGCTTCTTCGGGCACGTAGTGATCGCAGGGCAGCGCCTGGCCCTGTACGTCCGTGGCGTAGGCGCGCCAGACATCGAGGACGTCGTAGGTGCGGCCCACGAAGCTGTGTTCGCCCCACAGGGCCAGCACGGGACAGGCTACGCGTCGGCCCGCGGCGGCGTCCGCGTCATCGTGCACGAGGTCGATGCTCGCGGCGGCGCGGTAGTCCTCGCAGGAGGCGTGGATGGCCGCCGGGTCGGAGAAACAGCGCACGTACTCGTCCTGCGCACGAGGGTCGAAGGGGGTGCCGCCGTGGTGGCGGGCGCCCATGCGGGTGCGGACCCAGAAGCCGGGGTCGGCGCCGATGAGGTGTTCCGGGATGCCGTTGCCGGCGGCGAGGAAGTACCAGTGGTAGTAGCCGAGCCCGAAGCCGGCGTCGGCGTGCTGGAAGGCGTGACGGGTGGGCACGATGTCGAGGACGGCCAGCGCCGTCACGGCGTGCGGGTGGTCCAGGGCGAGGCGGTGCCCGACCCGGCCGCCCCGATCGTGGCCGACGACCGCGAAGCGCTCGAAGCCCAGTTCCCGCATCACCAGAAGCTGATCATGTGCCATCCGGCGCTTGGCGTAGGCACCGTGGTCGGGGCCGGAGCGCGGCTTGTCGCTGTCGCCGTAGCCGCGCAGGTCGGTCAGGACCACGGTGTGCCGGGCGGCCAGCAGCGGAGCCACATGGTGCCAGATCAGATGCGTCTGCGGGTAGCCGTGCAGCAGCAGCACCGGAGGGCCGTCTCCGCCGACTCGGGTATGGATGCGCACACCCTCGGCGTCCACGGGACGAGTGGCGAACTCAGCGGGCAGCAGGTCGGTCATGCCCTGATCACAGCAGCCCGCGGCAGCGCCGGTCCAAGACCGTTTGACGACCATCCTTATAGGGTCACCCTATGAGACCCCTGGTGTGGAGGCGCGGCGATGGATGTCAGGCAGCTTGAGTACTTTCTTGCCGTGGTCGACCATGGCGGCTTCAACCGTGCGGCCTCGGCGCTCTATCTGGCCCAGCCCTCACTGTCGCAGGCGATCCAGGCGCTGGAACGCGACCTGGGCAGTGAGCTGTTCCACCGTATCGGCCGCAAGGCCGTGCTGACCGAGGCCGGAACCGCACTGATCGAACCGGCCCGCGCGGCCGTCCGCAGTCTGGAGATGGCGCGGGCAACGGTGGAATCCGTGCACGGCCTGCGCAGCGGACGGGTCGACATCGCGGCGATGCCCTCCCAGTCCATCGAACCGCTCACCGGCATGATCAGGCGCTTCGCGGAGCGACACCCGCAGGTCTCCGTGGCCATTCAGGCGGCGTTCACCCCAAGAGATGTCACCGAGACGGTGCGCACCGGGAAAGCCGAACTGGGGCTGGTGGCGAGCCCCGTGCCGCTTCCGGCGACCGATGTGCGGCCCTATCCGGTCATGGAGCAGAGGTTCGTTCTGCTCACCCCGCCCGACGGGCCCTTCCCGCCCGGGTCGCCGGTACGGCGTGAGCAGCTTGCCGGGCAGCGTCTGATCGTCGGCCAGCAGGGGACGGGGATGCGTCAGTACGTCGATGACCTTCGGGCGGCGGGAGTCGAGTGGACCCTCGCCGTACAGAGCGAGCACCGCATCGCCCTCGTGCCGCTCGTGCTCGGCGGCGTCGGACTGGCCGTGGTGACCGATTCCTGGCGGGAGTTCGCCGAACGGGCCGGGGCGCTCGTGCTGGACATCGAGCCGGCGACCACACTGCACATCGCGCTGCTCAGCAGGAAGACAGCGCTGACCCCGGCCGCCCGGGCCTTCCTGGCCGATGCGATACAGGGCGCCGGTCGCCAAGCTGGATAGGCGCCTCCTATAAGACACATGGATGGCCCGTCTTGGACGCATCGATGCGCTGGTTGCTGCAATCCACACATGACGACCCACCGCATCGCCCTCATCCCCGGTGACGGGATCGGCACCGAGGTGCTGCCCGCCGCCCGACGCGTCCTGGACGCCGTCGCCGCCCGGCACGGCATCGCCTTCTCCTACGACGAGTTCGACTGGTCCTGCGAGCGCTATCTGCGCGAGGGCGCGATGATGCCCGACGACGGCCTGGATCAGCTGCGCGGCCACGACGCGATCCTCCTGGGCGCCGTCGGATACCCCGGCGTGCCGGACCACGTCTCCCTGTGGGGCCTGCTGATCCCCATCCGCCGCGGCTTTCGCCAGTACGTCAACCTGCGGCCGATCCGCGTCTTCGAGGGCGTGGCGAGTCCCCTGCGCACCGCCGAGCCCGGCGAGGTGGACTTCGTGGTCGTCCGGGAGAACGTGGAAGGCGAGTACAGCGAGATCGGCGGCCGTCTGAACCGCGGCTTCCCCGAGGAGATGGCCGTCCAGGAGGCCGTGTTCACCCGCGCCGGGGTCGGCCGGGTGCTCGACTACGCCTTCGACCTGGCCGCCCGGCGGGGCGGCCGGCTGACCTCGGCCACCAAGTCCAACGGCATCGTGCACACCATGCCCTTCTGGGACGAGCTGGTGAACGAGCGCGCCCGGCACCACCCGCACGTCGCGTGGGAGCAGGAGCACATCGACGCACTGGCCGCGAAGTTCGTCCTCCAGCCCGCACGCTACGACGTCGTCGTCGGATCGAACTTGTTCGGCGACATCCTCAGCGACCTTGCCGCCGCGGTCGCGGGCAGCATCGGCATCGCCCCCGCCGCCAATCTCAACCCCGAGCGTGCATTCCCCTCCATGTTCGAGCCGGTGCACGGCTCCGCACCGGATATCGCGGGACGCGGCATCGCCAACCCGCTCGGCGCCATCTGGTCCGCCGCCATGATGCTCGACCACCTGGGCCACCCTGCCGCGGCCACCGACATCACGGACGCGATCGCCGCGGTGCTCGCCGAGACCCCCGTGCGCACCCCGGACCTCGGTGGCTCTGCCGGCACCGCGGAGTTCACCGAGAAGCTGCTCGAACTGCTCTGACGCACACGGCGGCAGACCCGCGCGGTGAACAGTCCACGGCGCCGCTTTCGCGCCTTACCGTGGGTCTGTCGGGGCCTGGTCCCCGGCGGACCCGGAGGCTGCCGCGGAACGCCTGGCCCCTGCCGCGTCGCCGGTTCCGTACCGGCGCAACAGCCACACGCCGTACAGGGCGTGGAGGAGGTAGACGCTCACCTGCCACCAGTCCGGGGCCGCCCCGGGAGAGCGTATCTGGAAGAAGTCGTCCAGCCCATGGACGACGACCATCGGCCAGACGGAACCGATCGCGTAACGCAGCGCAGCGCAGGTGAAGCCGAACAGCCCGGCGGACAGCATCTGCCAGAGGGTGCTGTCCAACGGGGCATCGAAAAAGAGGTAGTTCTGGAGGTGGCCGCAGCCGAAGAGCAGCCCGACCCAGAGGGCCGCGCGGACCGGGCCGAGCGGAGTCAACGTCTGCTGTACCAGACCGCGACTGTAGATCTCCTCGTTGACACCGACCCACAGCAGGGACAAGAGCCCGCTCGCAAGAACGGTCGTGCCGCCGCTGATCCCGGCAACGGCGTAAGAACAGGCGATGGCCAGCAGAGGCGCCGCCAGCCACCATCTGCGCACCCGGCCCCACGTGGCCGTTCCGGACGCACGCAGCCATCCCCACCGCCACGCGACGAAGACCACGCCCGCACAGCAGACCATGTTGACCACCATCGGCCCGAGGTCGGGAAACCAGGCGGGGGCCAGCGGCGGCAGCACGACCTCGGCCGTCAGCAACAGCACGGCATGCCAGGCAACGGTCAACTCCAGGGCACCCCAGAGCGGGTGACGTACTACGTGGCCCTTCCAGCGCTCCATCACGAGGCCAACACTGTAGCGGCATGTGCACGCCGAGGCAGTGTCGCGTCGGATCAGCCGGGCCGCTCCCGTACCCGGCCCGGACGTCCCCTGCGGTTCGACGGCGCCCCGAAGGGGCGCGGGGAACTGCGCGATCAGCCACGACGGTGCCGCAGACAACCGACGGCACAGCGCGGCACACGGGCAGAGCGCTCAGCGCTTGGCGCGGTACAGACCCCGGCCGGTGCGCCGGATACGCGACGCACCGACGAGACGGTCGAGCGTGCTGCGGACCCCGTTGATGCTCCCGCTGTCAACGTCGCGCCCCAGGGCCGCCGCGACATCGCGGGCCCGGACGTCGACATCGCCGACCGCGGCGAAGTACTCCATGATCTGCTCGGTGAGCTTGCCGTACTTCTTCTGCCCGTCGATGCCGGCACCGGCCGGCGTGGGCGCGTCGGCCGGTTCGGGGGAGGCGGGACGGGACCGCCGGGCGACCGGCGTCGCAGCCTCGTCGCGTTCCGCGGCAGCGGTTTTGGCGGCCGGACCCGCCGGGGCCGCCTCGCCGTACGGGGGCAGCATCAGGGTCTCAAGCGTGCTGAGGGCCCGCTGCACCGAGCCGAGGTGCGCCACGACCGCGGCCAGCTCCCTTTCCAGTGACTGCTTCTGGATCCGCAGGCGCTCCAGTTCGGCCTGAAGGCTCTCAGCGGTGACCTCGATGTCATGCGCCGCGTGGGTTCCGGAGACCATGTGTTCCTCTCATCCTCACCCCATGCTGCCGCGCCGGACTCATCTGCGGTGTCGCCGGACACGGAGACGGATGTCCCTTCACATCATACGCAGCGTTTTTCCCACGCCCTGAAGTCGGGAGCACGAAGAAACAGGACAGGTCGGCCATGCCGTGATGATTGCCACTGTGTGCGTCTGATGCAACGGCATGAGACACACGGTTGTAAACAATTTGATGGTCCTGCCCGCAGGGTCCTTCAGCCGGACGGCCCGCCGTGCCGGAGGCTCCTTGAAAGAACTGGTCCGTGCCGTCGTGACGGCGTCCACAGCGTTGCGATGTTCACGATGTCATCACAGCAACGTGAGATAGTGTCAGCTCCGCTGTTCACGGCGGGCGCAATCATCACGTGAAGGCAAGGTATCGCAGTGCACAAGCGCAAGCCGCGATGGCGGCTGCCACTTCTGATCACATCCGGCGCCCTCGCGGCGGCCGGCGTCACCAGTGTTCCGCTGCTGGCCCAGGCTGCGGACCCCGACCCCCAGACGGCCGGCCGACAGCAGGTGTTCGAACGGGCCGCGGCCGAGTTCCACGTTCCGTTGCCGGTCCTGCTCGGTGTGGCCTACCACGAGTCGGCCTGGGAACCGCATCCGGGCGAACCCAGCACCAGCGGCGGCTACGGTCCGATGCATCTGACAGACGTGACGCCCGAGATGATGGCCGACGGCGACGCGGGAGCCGCGGGTCGTGCGGATCTGAAGGAGATGGCCGCCGACCCCTCGTTGCACACCCTGCGCGCGGCGGCGGAACTGACCGGACTGCCCGCCGGGCAACTGCGCGACGACGAGGCCGCCAACATCCGCGGCGGCGCCGCCCTGCTGGCCTCCTATGCGAAGGCCACCACCGGACGGCTGCCGCAGGACCCGGGCCAGTGGTACGCCGCCGTGGCCCGCTACAGCGGCTCGCCGCAGGAGCGCGGGGCGAAGGCGTTCGCCGACCGTGTCTTCGCATCCGTCAAGAAGGGCGTCAGCGAGACGACGGGGGACGGTCAGCGGGTCCGGCTGGACGCCGTCACGGACGTACGGCCCGCGACGGACCAACTCGGCGGCCTTCATCTGAAGGCGACGGCCGCCGCACAGACCGAGTGCCCGACGACACTCGACTGCACGTTCGTCCCCGCCGCCGCCGCCAACGGGCAGGTGTCCGACCGGCCCGCCAACGACATCCGGATCGACTCCATCGTCATCCATGACACCGAGTCGTCCTACGAGTCGGCCATCAACAGCTTCCAGACACCCGGTGGCGGCTCGGCGCACTATGTGATCCGGTCGTCGGACGGTGCGGTGACCCAGATGGTGCCCACCAAGGACCTGTCCTTCCAGGCCGGCAACTACTCGACGAACATGCACTCCATCGGCGTCGAGCACGAGGGCTACGCCGCCGCCAACGGGACCTGGTACACCCAGGTCCAGTACGAGGCCAGCGCCGAACTCGTCAGGTACCTGGCCGACCGCTTCGGCATTCCGCTGGACCGGCAGCACATCATCGGGCACGACAACGTCCCGGGACCGAACTCCTCCCTCGTCGCCGGCATGCACTGGGACCCGGGACCGTCCTGGGACTGGGAGCGCTACATGCGTCTCCTCGGCGCTCCCGTCGACGCGGCACACGGCACCGCACGGGTCGGCACGGCGGTCACCATCACGCCCGGTTTCACCCGGAACCAGCAGACCGTGCAGGTCTGCCCGTCCGACGATCCGACGGGCGCCACGCCCGAATGCACCGAACGACGCCAGCCGGCCGGCTTCGTCCACCTGCACACCGCACCGAGCAGCAGCGCACCGCTCTTCGGTGACCAGGCCATCCACCCCGAAGGGACGGGCACCCGCAGGATCAACGACTGGGGGAGCACCGCACAGGCGGGACAGCAGTTCGTCGTGGCCGATCAGCGGGACGCGTGGACGGCCATCTGGTACAGCGGCAGCAAGGTGTGGTTCTACAACCCCTCCGGACGCAACACGACCCCCGCCCACGGGGTGACCGTGATCAAGGCCGCCGGTGCCGCGCCCGCTGCGGTGTACGGCAGCAGCTACCCGGACGCGGACGAATACCCCGCCGGGCTTTCGCCCTCCACCCAGGCGCCGCTGAGCTTCTATGACATTCCCGCCGGCCAGGCGTATGTGGCCACCGGGGAAGCCGCCGCCACCGACGACTACTTCCCCGCCGGCGGCACCGTCGTGACCGGCGGCAAGAAGATGTACACCATTCAGTACAACCACCGTCTGGGCCTCGTGCACGAGGCGGACGTGGCCGCGAGCCGTTGACCGCGCAACCGTGACGCAAGGCCCGCGGGGTGCCTGCCGAGCAGCGGGGCGGCATGTGGGGGTGGCCCCCGACCACGGTGGCCACCCCCGCGGGGTTCACTGCTGCTGCGCGAGCCAGTCGGCGAACCGGGGTCACGCCGATGTGCGCGCCCGGAGCCGGCAGCAGCGTGGTCTCCTTCAGCTCGGCGCCGAAGTACGGGGCGTGCACGTCCGCCACCACCGTGCGGGGGTCGTTCTTCGCGGCCAGCCCCTTGCCGATGAGCTGGTCGAGCCGGAACTCGTCGGGGCCCGCGACCTCCACCACACCGTTGACCGGATCGCCCACCGCCGTGCGGCCGACGGCCCTGGCCACATCGTCGGAGGCCACGGGCTGGATCTTCACCGGCGCCAGCCGCACGGTGTCGCCCTCGGTGGCCGCGGCGGCGATGGCCTTCACGAACTCGAAGAACTGCGTGGCGTGGACGATGGAGTAGGGGATGCCGGACGCCTTGATCAGCTCTTCCTGGGCCTGCTTGGCACGGAAGTACCCACTGTCCTGGAGGCGTTCGGTGCCGACCACGGACAGTGCCACGTGGTGCGTCACGCCGGCCTTCGAACCGATGAGCCCGGTGCCACCGATCACTACGACCACGAATCCCGCCAAGGAGTACAGCCGTGGACAGAACGGTGCCGGGGCCCGCACATGACACACGGTGGTTCTTCGCACCGCGTCAGCGCCTCGTACGGGAACACAGCGGCGAGAAGGTCGCCGGCTGGGTCAACGGGCGACTGGGCATCCGCAGCCCCACGAAGGGCACGCCCACCAGAGTCCGGCGGATGCGAGCCCGGCTCAGCCACGGCCTCCACCGGGAGGCGAGCCAGATCCCCAAGCCCACGGAGCGCGAGTACAAGGAGATCACCGGTCGGCATTGACGGTGGCACGTCCCGCTCCCCACGCGTTCAGGAGAGCGGGACGCCGTCGACCACGCGGGGGCGACCGCCGGGGGAGACGGTCAGCCGTTCAGGGAGGCCACGTAGGGCAACAGCTTGGACGGATTCATCACCCACATGATCCGGTCGATCCCGTCGGCGGACGCGTCGATGCACAGCAACGCCACGGCGTTTGCGCCGGCCGAGACAAGAACGGACGGCCGCCCGTTGGCCTCGACCCACTGGATGTCCGCCTGGGGCCAGAACCGGGGTGCGAAGGCCGCGAGGTACTTGGCCACGCGCAGCCGCCCGACGACCGGGATCTTCGATGCGCCGCGCACCCCGCCGCCGTCGGAGTAGCTGACGACGTCCTCGGCGAGAAGGTCCTCCAGCACCGACAGATCGCCCGTCCGCGCCGCGGCGAGGAACACCTCAAGCAGCCGTCGGTGCTCGGCCGGGCTCACCCGCTTCCTGCGCTCGGCGCCGAGGTGCTTGCGGGCCCGGCTCACCAACTGGCGGGCGTTGGCCTCACTGGTCTCCAGGATGTCCGCGACCCTGTGGTAGGGGTAGTCGAAGGCCTCTCTGAGGACGTAGGCCGTGCGTTCCACCGGGTTCAGCTTCTCCATGAGGAAGAGAACCGCCAGTTCCAGCGCCTCGGCCCGTTCCGCGCCCACCTGCGGGTCCACCGTGGTGTCGACCGGTTCGGGAAGCCACGGTCCGATGTACGACTCCCGCCGCACTCTGGCGGACCGGGCGAGGTTGATGGCCAGCCGTGCGGTGACCGTGGTCAGGAAGGCCGCAGGTTCCAGGACGTTCGTGCGGTCCGTGTTGTGCCACCGCAGCCATGTCTCCTGGACGATGTCCTCGGCCTCCACCGAACTGCCGAGGATCCGGTACGCGATACCGAAGAGCTGGGGGCGTGCAGCAAGGAAGTCCTTCGTCGCCTGGTCAAGGGCCTCAGTGTGATCGTTCCCAGCGTGCATCGTGGTCCCTTCCGGCTCCGGGACCACCATGCTACAAGCTGCCACAGCGTGCGTTTGCGGCGGTGGGCGGGCACACCGAGCCAACATTGTGAGCGCACAGTTGCACTCACGTCTCACCACTCCCTCGTTCGGCTTATCCGCTCGTCACATAAAGCGGCCGTGAAGATCTTTAGATATGCGAGCCAGCTCGCTTCGGCTGCATGTCCATTGGCGGAGGAAAGGAACGAGTAGTGGATCAGCGGCAGCGCCGGCGGTGGTCTGGCGGTATGTCCTTGGCCTTGTCGGCCGCGTTATCGGCGTCGGTGAGACGTCAGGCAACCCCTACCCGGCCGTCGTGGTGACGCCGAAGGGCGCAGGACAGAACGACCACGGTGCCGACTTCGGGTTCACCAACCCGCAGGCGGACCTGTCCGTGATCAAGGTCGGCCCGGCCAAGGTCAACCCGGGCGAGGAGATCGAGTACCAGATCATCGTCACCAACAACGGGCCGAACACCGCCACGCGCTGGACGGTCACCGACCCGCTGCCCGAGGGGATCACCAACGCCCGCACCTCCAACGCGGACTGCGGTATCGCCGCCGGCAAACTGACCTGCTCCGGCGGGCCGCTGGCGGTCGGGCAGAGCCACACCATCACCGTCCGCGCCGACGCGCCCTACCCCGCGCAGACGGTCGTGCTGAAAAACTGCGTCAACGTCAAGGGTACGGAGCCCGACCCCAACCCTGACAACAACAACTCCTGCTGGCCGACCGAGGTCCCCGAGATCCCGGTCATCAACCCGGCCATCGGTGGCGCAGCCGCCGCGGCAGCCCTCGGCGGCTTCCTCCTGATCCGCCGCCGCCGTAACGCCACCGGAGTCGCCATGTAACCAGACCACCAACCCTCTCTCCGCTGGAACGATCGGTCCCTCCCCGACATCACGGGGAGGGACCGATCGTTTCCGGCGCCGTTCCACCGGTTGTTCGCGAGGGCTGTCACAGACCGGAGCACCGGCCGGTCTATTGCCCAGAAGGTGCGAACAGCCCATGCCGATGGCAGTGTCCGTGCGCTGCACGCGGCCGGTCACGCAGCGGTTTCCGCCCGCACCCCGCCCCCGCCCACCTGAGGACGAGTTCGATGACCAGCACTGCCCACGTGAACCCCGGCAGACAGCCGGACATACCCGAGACAACCGACTCGGCGATCGCGTTGCTCGACGACCAGGGAACGGTGGTCGGTCGGGCACAGACCGCCGAGCGGCTTGTCGGGTACGGCGCGAGCGAGGTGGCGGGCGTTGGCCCAGGCGTAGGCCAGCCCGCGGTGGACGGCGACGTCGAGGTCGGCCTCGGCCAGGGCGCAGGATCGAGCGGGGCACGGGATCGACGGGACGTCCCGCCGCACGCGGAAGCGACGGCGCCTGGCAGGTGCGCAGGTACGACTAACATCGTGGAGATCGACACCACGGCCTGACGCCGTCCGGCTCCTCGTGTCCGATGTGCCGTCCGAGAGCCCGGTCGAGGTGGGCGCGGCTCGTCGGGTGGGCGCATCCTGGAGGGGGAGCGAGCCGCGGCGCGCCGACCCGACCGTGTCCCGATGCGGTGGCATGCCGGGCGGGCGTGGTGACCTGCGGTGCCCGGAGCCCACTCGGGAGTGACCATGAGACTTTCCTTCCTCGAACCCCTGTACCAGCAGCCGGGCCCTTTCGCGTCCGTGTATCTGGACACCTCGCGCGATGCCGCCGTGGACGACCCCGATGCCGCCATAGAGCTGCGCCGGCGGCATCTTCGGGACGCTCTGACGGCCGAGGGAGCGGACCGGGACTCCATCATCGCGGTGGCGGACACCGTGGGCGGTGACACGGAGGTACCCGGCACCCACGGGCAGGCGGTGTTCACCGCGCACGGGCACCTCGTCCTGTTCGACGAACTGCCCGCCCCACCCGCACGGGACACCGCGCACTTCGGAACCCTGCCGGACACCATGCCGCTGATCGTCCAGCACGCGCCCGGCATCCCGTACCTGGCCGTGTACGTGCATTACGCCGGCCGTCACGCCACGGACGCCGCCGGCACCGTACGGATCGACGCCGAGGCCGGCACATGGCCCCTGACCCGGGTCACGCCCGGACACCGTCTCCACGAGGAGATCCCGGTGACCGACTGGCTGAACGCCGCCGCAGAGGTGGGCCGGGAACTGGAGGGCCACGCACGGCGCACCGACGTCGAGACGGTGGTCGTCGCGGGCGACGTCTGGGCGCGCGGCATCCTCGTCCGGCGGCTTCCGGTCCCTCTGCGCGGACAGGTCGTCACGGTCGACGGCGCGGACACCTCCCAGCCCGGACGGGCACTGCTGGAGCGGCAGCTCGACGACCTCTTCCGAGGGCGCATGGCCGCGCGCGACCGGGCACTGCTGGGTGCCTTCCTCGCCGCGCGAGCCCATGGCGGAGCGGCCACCGAAGGCCTTGCCGCCGCCGTGTCCGCCCTGCAGGGCGGCCGGGTCAAGGCCCTCTTCCTCAACAACCACCCGGAGTCGCCGCTGCGCCTGTGGATCGGCCCGGAACCAGGCCAACTCGCCCTCGCCGAAGACGAATTGCGCGCCTACGGGATACGGGAGGTCAGCGAAGAGCGGGCCGACGCGGCCCTCGCCCGCGCCCTCGTCGGTACGGGCGCCGAACTGGTCGTGGTGCCCGAACGGGAGCTGCGGCTGCGGGAGGGCGTGGGCGTGCTGCTGCGCTACGCCGAGCCCGCGTCCGGCGTCTGAACGGGCTTCCGGCAGGGGCAGGACGGCGGTTCCCGCCCGTGGTCAAAGGCGTGCCCACCGCTCGTCGCGCCGGGGCACGGTGGCGCCGCCGCCGGCCCGCACGGCGTTCACCACCGCCTGGTGCAGATGGCGGCTCTCCTGCCGGGAAGGACAGGGGAGCGGGCTCCCGGTCAAGGTGAACCACCGGGATGTGCCGCCGTACTGGACCTGCACGTCGGCCCGCCTGCCGTCCCAGGTCGTGCGCACGGTCAGATCCCCGGTGACGATCCCCGTCTCGTCGGTGCGGGCGCCGCCCCGCCCCGTGAACACGCCCGTCGTCGTCCATGACGTCCCTACCATGGCCTTCGCCTTCCTCCCAGGGGCCCCTTCATCCCCTTCAGCTCTTCATCCCTTTCATCTCTTTCATCCCTTGAGGACGCCCAGCGGCACCAGGCGGGCCACGAGGCGCCCCAGGTCGTTGTGTTCACTTGCCCGGACCACGGCATCGACGTCCTTGTACGCCTCCGGTGCCTCCTCGGTGACGCTGCGCCAGGAGGCGGGACGCACCGCGACCCGCGCATCGGCCAGCTCCCGGCGCAGCCGCCGCCCGGACATCTCGCGGTGGGCGCGATGCCTGCTCCAGACGCGGCCGGCGCCGTGGCAGCAGGAGTCGAAGGCCCGATTGCCGGTGATGCCGGTCATGACGTACGAGGCGGTGCCCATCGTGCCGGGCACGAACACCGGCTGGCCGAAGGGGCGCAACGCGTCCGGCAGCTCCGGGTGGCCGGGCGGCAGAGCCCGGGTGGCGCCCTTGCGGTGCACGCACAGCAGGGGACCGCCGCCGCCCTCGCCGGTGGGGCGTTCCAGTCTGGCGAGGTTGTGTGAGACGTCGTAGAGCAGGTCCAGGCCCGCGCCGGTGGCCTCGCGGAAAGCGCCGCGGGCGGCGTCGGCCAGCAGTTGGCGGTTGGCGCGGGCGTAGTTCGCGGCCGCGGCCATCGCCGCGAGGTAGGCGCGGCCCGCGGGCGAGTCGACGGGCGCGCAGGCGAGCTGCGGATCGGGTACGTCGATGCCGTACCGCCGCATCACGCCGTCCATGGCCCGTACATGGTCGGCGCAGATCTGGTGCCCCAGGCCCCGCGAACCGCAGTGGATCATGACGCACACCAGGCCGGGACGCAGGCCGAAAGCCCGTGCACACGTCTCGTCGTAGACGACGTCGACCGCCTGGACCTCCAGGAAGTGATTGGCCGACCCCAGACTGCCGACCTGGCGGGCACCGCGGTCCAGCGCACGTTCGCTGATCTGGGCGACATCGGCGTCGCCGACGGCTCCGCCGTCCTCGCAGCGGTCCAGGTCGCGCGGTACGCCATGGCCCTGCTCGACCGCGTAGCGGGCCCCGCCGCGCAGCACCTCGTGCAGCTGGTCCCGGCCCGTCAGGTGCCACAGGCCGCCGCGCCCGAGCCCGCGCGGGATCAGCGCGTCCAGACGGTCCATCAGCGCGGGCAGTTTCCCGAGCAGCGCAGAACGGTCCACGTGCGCGATGAGCAGGCGCACACCACAGGAGATGTCGAAGCCCACTCCGCCCGGCGAGACGACGCCGCCGCGGTCGACGTCGGTCGCGGCCACACCGCCGATCGGGAAGCCGTAGCCCCAGTGGATGTCGGGCATGGCGTACGAGGCGCGGACGATGCCCGGGAGCGTGGCCACGTGGGCGACTTGGGCGAGGGCCTGGTCACCGGGCTCGTCCGGCAGCAGCTCGTGCGGCGCGAGGACGGCCCCGGGCACGCGCATGGCGCCGGTCCGTTCGATCCGGAACCGCCAGGGCCCCTCCGCCGTCAGCCGGATGTCCATGTCGGTTCGGCCTCCTCGGCGAGCCGATCCGGCGCGGGAGCCGGACCGGCGTCACACATCCAGCGTCACCCGGCAGGCCCACCCGTGCGAGTCCTGGGCCAGCCTCAGCCCGTGCAGTGCCACGGCCTTGGGTACGGCCCCGGTCTGTGTGACCGCCGAGCACTCGCACATCGTGCATCGCATCCGCACCCGCACTCCGCCCGGCTCCGGCGTCACCGCGACGTCCGACGGCAGCTCGTCCGCGGCGTCCATGCGGTAGATGATCTCTTCGAGCGCCCCGGCCAGGAGCCGGTCGTCGTCCTCGGCGGACACCACGCACTCCCGTACGGTGCCCGACGCGTCCGCGGGCAGTTCGGCGAAGCTGGCGACCATGCCGCGCACCGCCTCCGCGACGCACTCCTCGCGGGTCGGCGCCCAGGCCTCGACACGCAGATCACCGGTGTGCGGAACACTTCGATGACCGCACGGCGGCTGCCCCGGCCCGGCATGCGTCATGGCACCCTGCCGCACCCCCTGTGGTGGCGCGGACGCGGACCGGCCCACTCCGGCGGGCTGCCGTGCCCGTGTCGGTGCTCGTCGCGCACGCCGAGGTCGACGGCGGCCCGCTGCATCGAGCGGATCATCTCGTCCAGTTCCTCGATACCGGCCCGCACGCGCTGGGCCGCGAAGTCGTCGGTGATACGGGGCAGGGCACCGGCGAGGCTCAGTCCTGCCGAGAAGATCCGGTTGATCGTGTCGGACAGGATCCGGCTCATGAGCGGGTCCGCCGGCGCCTGGCCGGGATCCTGGCGTGCGCCGGGTGCCGCGTCGTGCAGCAGGCCCGGGGGCACACCGTCGACGGACGGCGCGCGCAGCCGCCGACCGACGGACTCACCCGCGAGGAGCCCGTAGAGCCGCATGATCCTCAGGTCGTGGTCGGACGGCCGGCCGGGCTCCGACATGTGTGTCGAGACCATGCCGACCAGTCGCCCCACGCAGTCGACCAGCGGTGTGGACTGAACGGCCCGTACCCCGGCGGCACGGAAGATCCCTTCGTGCCGCGCCATGTCAGGGGCGGCGAGGACATCGGTCACGACCGCCTGGGCGCCCTGCCGGGCGGCTCGTCCGCACACGCAGTGGTCGTCGTGCACCACAGCGAAGTGGTCGAGGAACTCGGGGCCGAAGCCGCACTGGGTGACCAGGACGAGCGAGCCGTCGCAGGGGTCGATGACCTGGACGTACCCGAAGTCGGCGGCCACAAGGGCCATGGCCGTCCGCACGACACGCACGAGCACCAGGGCCAGGTGCGGGGCGTCACGCAATTCCGCCGCCGCATCCTGCAACTGCCGCAGGGCGGACGGGTCGTCCAGGGCGAGGGAGACACATGTGCCGAGCTGATCGGCCCGCGCGGCGTCCGCCATCACGCCGGCCGGCCGCGGTGACGACGCTCGGTACGCAACCGTCACATGCTCCAGCGGACCTGCGAGTATCTGGGAACGATCCGGCAGCATGGCACCACGCCCTCGCTCGGGTGCTCTTGCGGACACCAGCAGCTTACGTCCCCGGTGCCGCCCAGGACAGTCGGCCCGGCCCGCCCCGAGGCCCTTGCCGGCGCGAAGGCGCAGGGCTCCGTCCGCCGCCCATCGCCCGGCCCGTCACCGGTGAAAGCGTGCGGACCACAGGGGTTCCACCAGGTCCCACTCGGCGTCCCACTGCGCATACCTCCGCCGGTCCAGGGCCGCGCGCAGGGCCGCGCGCACCGCATAGCAACCGGCGGCCGCACCGGCTCCCGCCACGCCACCCACGAACCAGCCGTTGGACCTCGCGGCGAGCATGCTCATCGGCGGGCCGGTGATCCTTCCCTCCCGGTCCACCCACACCCGCACGGTGGCGCCCTTGGGTGTCCCGGACTCCACGAGCGCGGTTCCCGTCCGCGCCCTGCCGTCGGCGTCGGTCCAGCGGACGAGCGCGGGCTGCCTCCCCGTCGTCGGATCGCCCTGGACGCCCGATGCCAGGCGGGTCGCGACCTCGTGCCGCTCGGCCGCCTGCGCCGTCACCGTGCGCATCGATGCCTCGTACGCCGCCTGTCCCGCGCTGAACGCGGCCAACGGCACTCCGAGGACGAGGACGGCCAACAGGACCCGACGGAACCAGCATTCGAGTCTGTCGGACATGCGTGTCAGGGGGTTCGCCCCCCGAAGTGGCCGCGGCCCGCGCGGCGGTGGTGGACCGGACGTGTACGGCGAATCCGGTGTGCTCATGCGTCGGCCTCCAGCACATCACTGGTCCGTTCACCCACTCGGTATCACCGTCGGACGGCGGCACACTCGGCTCACAGGGCCGAAGGTCCCCACAAGACCGGCTGGACGGCTCAGGTTCACGGCCCCAAGACGGCACTGCGCCGCCACCCGTCAGCGGCGTCGGCGGGTGTTGAGCCGGGCGGCCTGGCGGGTCAGATGGTCGCGTTCGGCGAGGCTGGGTGCCGTGCGGGCCGCCTCGGCGTACAGCCGTGCCGCCGTCGTCAGATCACCGTCGCGCTCGTGCAGGTACGCCGCCACCGCCGCATGGCGTGGCAGCGCGGGGTCCACGGCCGCGAGCGCCGCCAGGCCCGCGCGCGGCCCGTCGGCCTCGCCGACGGCGACGGCGCGGTTGAGCCGGACGACCGGGCTTTCGGTCAGGCGCGCGAGTTCGTCGTACCACTCGACGATCTGCACCCAGTCGGTCTCCTCGGCGGTGGGCGCGTCGGCGTGGAGCGCCGCGATGGCGGCCTGGGCCTGGAACTCGCCCAGCCGGTCACGGGCGAGGGCCGCCTGAAGGATCTCGACGCCCTCGGCGATCGACGCGGTGTCCCACCGGCCGCGGTCCTGCTCGGCGAGCGGGACAAGGCTGCCGTCGGGCGCGGTCCGGGTGGCCCGCCGGGCGTGGTGGAGCAGCATGAGGGCGAGCAGCCCGGCCACTTCGGGGTGATCGATCGCTGCCGCGAGCTGCCGGGTGAGCCGGATGGCCTCGGCGGCGAGGTCGACGTCACCGGAGTAGCCCTCGTTGAAGACCAGATACAGGACGCGCAGCACGGTGGCGACGTCGCCGGGCCGGTCGAACCGCACACTTGAGACGGTGCGCTTGGCCCGGCTGATGCGCTGCGCCATGGTCGCCTCGGGCACCAGGTAGGCCGCGGCGATCTGGCGGGTGGTCAGCCCGCCGACGGCGCGCAGCGTGAGCGCGACCGCGGACGACGACGTCAGCGACGGGTGGGCACACAGGAAGTAGAGCTGGAGCGTGTCGTCCACCGCGGGCGCCGGCCCGGGAGCCGGCTCCTCCTCGACGCGGTCCTCACGCCGGCGGCGGGCGGCATCGGCGCGCGTCGCGTCCAGGAACCGGCGCCAGGCCACGGTGACCAGCCAGCCCTTGGGGTCCCGCGGCGCATCGTCGGGCCACACGCGGACCGCCTCGATCAGCGCGTCCTGCACGGCGTCCTCGGCCGCCGCGAAGTCGGCTCCGCGGCGGACGAGGATCGCGAGCACGCTCGGCGTGAGGCTCCTCAGCAGGGCCTCGTTCATCGCAGATGGCACTCCGTGATGGTGGGCGGGGCGGCCAGGAAGGGGCGCAGCTCCAGCCACTCGTGGATCGGCTTCCCGCCGGCACCGGGCGCGGCCGACAGCTCCCCGGCCAGCTCGACGGCGCGCTCGTAGCTGTCGACGTCGATCACCATCCAGCCGGCGATGAGGTCCTTGGTCTCGGCGAACGGGCCGTCGGTGACCGGCGGGCGCCCCTCGCCGTCGTACCGGACGAACGTCCCCTCCGGGGCGAGCGCCTGCCCGTCGACGTACTCGCCGGTCCCTTCGAGCCGGGCCGCGAAGTCCCGCATGTACTGCACGTGTGCCGAGATCTCCTGCGGCGTCCACTGGTCCATCGGTACGTCGTTGACCGCCGCCGGAGCGCCGCGGTAGTGCTTGAGCAGCAGGTACTTGGCCATGGTGTGTCTCCTCGGTGCTGGTGCGACCCATTGTGGTCACATTCACCGCTGGGACGGAGCCGGTGACGGGATCTCGACATCGCCGTCCGAACTTTTTTTGCGCCCTCGTGGACGGGCCCTGGGCGAGCCGTCTCGTGGCGTCCGGGAAGGCGTTCCCGCAATGGCTGTGCACGGCCGCCGGCGGTAGCATTTTTGGCAGGCGTATGTGACTGAATAGTCGAGGCTCGCACCTTCCAAGACCTTCGGCATCCCGGACTTGCGGTGTTCGAACCCTGATGTTCGACCATGGGATTCACATGGGCTGGCTGACCTTTGGATACTTCGTCGCGTATATCCCCTACGCCATGCTGGTGAAGGCTCTCGCCAGCGGGGTGACCCCGCTGGCGTCCCAGCCCGTCAGCGGTTTCGAGATGCTGCCCGCGGCCGTCCTCGGGCAGCTCGTCGCGATGGTGCTGTTCCTCTGCGTGACGGGGCGGTGGCGGCACATGCGCCGCATCGGGATCGGCGGGCGCCGGATTCCGATGGCGGGGCGGGAGACACTGGCGGCCGGTTTCTTCACGTCGCTCATCATCGGTGCCACCACGATGAACTACACCTTCGCCGGCGTCTCCATCCTCTTCATGCTGTTGTTGATGCGGGGCGGGGTGCTCATACTCTCCCCGATGATCGATGTGACCGACGGCCGCCCGGTCATGAAGCACTCCTGGCTGGGGCTGCTCCTCAGCCTGATCGCGGTTTCGGTCGCTCTCGGTGATGTGAACAGCTACCACCTCACGCTGGCCGCCGTGCTGAGCGTCCTCGTCTACCTGGCCGGCTACCTCGGCCGGTTCGACATCATGAGCCGCGTCGCCAAGAACGGTGTCGTCGCAACGGACCGGCGGTTCTTCGTGGAGGAGCATGCCGCGGCACCCCTCTGGCTGGCCGTGCTGCTGGGCGCCGGGGCGCTGGCCGGGCAGCCACAGCTGGCCGCGGGTTTCACCACGTTCCTCGCCACACCCGCCGCATTGGGGGCGGCGGGGATAGGCGTGGCCTACGAGGTGCTGTTCGTCTTCGCTTCGCTGATCTACCTCGACCGGCGCGAATACACCTGGGGTGTGCCGGCCTGGGCGTTCGCCAGCCTGATGTCCGGCCTGGTCGCCTCCTACGCGCTCGCATGGCTCGCCGGACTCGTGGCTCCGGGCAGCAGCCAGCTCATCGCGCTCGCGTTCGGCGTCGGCGCGGCTGCGGCCCTGGCCTGGCCGTCGGCCGTCCTGTGGTGGCGCAGCCGCGGCACCGGCGCGGCATGCCGGGTGCTGTTCGTCTGCGGTGGGAACACCTGCCGCTCGCCCATGGCGGAGGTCATCGCGTGGGCCCAGGCCGCGGAGGCGGGTCTCGTCCACGTCCTCCGATTCTCCAGCGCGGGTGTCGCGACGCCGCTGCCCGCACGTCCGATGGCCGTCGGTGCCCGCTCCGCGCTCGCCGACCTCGGTCTGCGACGGGTGCCGGGCCGGGGTAATCCCCGCCGTCACCGCGCTCGCCCGGTCACCTCGGAACTGTGCCTGGTCAGCTCCGTCATCTACTGCATGACCGGAGCCCATCGCGACAGGGTGATCGCCATGGCGCCCGAGGCCGAGGGCCGTACCCTCCGGCTGGACCCGTACGGTGACATACCCGATCCGGAGGGGCAGTCCCCGGAGGCGTACCGGCAGTGCGCGCAGCACATCCAGCGCTCCGTCCACGTCCGTCTGTGCGAGCTGGCCGAGTCCTACGGCCCCCGCGGTATCACTTCGGGACGGGGGTGAGGCAGGGATGACCTACGGGCTCTGCGACGGCCTGTCCCTGATCACCTCCCGCCACTGCAAGCGGGCCTTTCTGGACCGGGTGGTGCCGAAGGACGACCTGGCGGAGGTGTTCCTCGCCGCCGGGCACGCGCCGTCGAGCCGCAACACCCAGATGTGGCAGGTGACGGTGGTGACCGGCGGCACCCTCAAGGCGCTGGTGGACGCCCTGTGCGAGGCGTTCGACCGCGGTGACCCGCCCCGCCCGGACTGCACCAGCCGGCCGGGGGGGGGGGCCCCGGGGGGGGGGCGCCCCCCCCCCCCGCGCCGGGGGGGGGGGGGGGGGGGGCCCGGGGGCGCCCCCCCCCCCCCCCCCCCCCCCCGGGGGGCCCCCCCCCGGGGGGGGGGGGCCCCCGGGGGGGGGGGGGCCGCCGGGGGCCCCCCCCCCCCCCCGCCCCCCCCCCCCCGGCGGGGGCCGCCCGCGGGGGGGGCCCCCCCCCGCGCCGAACTGGCCGTGACCGGGGTGCTGTCGGCCAAGGGGCACGCCGTCCCGGACCGCGCCGCCGTGCGGGCGCACCTCCGTGACAACCTGCGCTTCTACGGGGCTCCCACGGCCGTCGTCTGCCATCTGCCCGGGAACGCGGTGCCGGGCACCTTCCTGGAGTTGGGCCTCTTCCTGCAGAACGTCATGCTCGGACTGGTGGCCAGGGGGCTCAGCAGTTGTCCGCAGTTCAGTGTCGCCGGTTACGGAGACGTGCTCCGAGCGAATCTGGGAATCTCCCCCGACCGGCTCGTCGTATGCACCATGGCTGTCGGCTACGCGGACGAGACAGCCCCGGTCAATCGGTTCGTCCCGCGGCGAGCCGGTCTGGAGGAGTACGTCCAGTGGCGCGAGTGACGAGCGGATACGGAGCCCCCCTCGGGCGTCGGGCCCGGCTGGTCGCGGTGGCCGCCGAACCGGAAGACCTCGCCCCCCGTTCGCTGCGCGGCCTCGCCGCAGTGGCGGACGAACTGGAGGTCCGCGCCGATCTGGTCGGCGACCCCGATCCGTCCCGGCTGCGTCGGCATTTCGCAGGGCAGCTGACCTACAGCCTGCGCTCCGCGCGACAGGGCGGGCGCTCGGCCGCCGGCACGGTGGAACGGCGCACCCGGCTGCTGCGCGCGGCCGACCACTACGAACGGGTCGATCTTGAGGCGATGGACGACGTGTGCCCGGAGTTGCTGGCGGCCATCCCGGCCCCGCAGCGGCGCCTGTCCTGGCACGCGTCCGCAACCGCAGGCAGGGGCGAGGGCGCGGGGCTGCGGGAGGCGGCAGGCAGACTCCGGGAGCGGTTCGCCGCGATGTCTGCCGTGCCGGCGGCGCTGTACCTCCTCGTGCCGCGGTCGGGAGCACAGTACGGGTCCGCCGCCCCGCTGCTGCTCGCCGGGCTCGGACGCACCGACGTCACGGCGTTCGCGTCCGGTCCCGCCGGCTTGTGGACCCGGGTGCTGGCGCCGTGGCTCGCAGCGCCTGTCGTCTACGGCCGGGTCGGTGCGCCGGGGGCCGACGGCATGCCGAGCGTGGACCGGCTCCGGGCCGACTACGGCCTGCCCGCGCTGGCTCCGCTCAGCGCCCTGCTCGGCATCGCCGGTCGCGCCCCGGGCGGGTCGTTGTCGCCCCGGCTGCACAACGCGGCGCTGCGGGAGCTGCGGCTGCCCGCGCTCTACCTGCCGTTTCAGGTGGACAGGTTCCCTCACTTCTGGCAATGGGGCACCCACTTCGGCGCGCTGGGCGGGCTGCCCCTGCACGGCCTGACCGTGACCGCTCCGCACAAGGAGAGCGCCCTGCAAGCGGCCGACGTCGCCGACCCGGAGGCGTTGGGCAGCGGCGCGGCCAATCTGCTGTGGCTCGACGCCGGGCGCTGGCGGGCGGCCACCACCGACGCCGTCGGTGCCCTGCGTGCCCTCGCCCTGCACGGAGTCGACCCGAACGGCCGCAAGGCCGCCGTCATCGGCTGCGGCGGCGGCGGACGGGCCGTCGCCTGGGCGCTGCGTGCGGCCGGAGCCAGGGTGACCCTGGTCAACCGCGGGACGGCGCACGGCCGGGAAGCCTCCGCGCGGCTCGGGCTGCCCTACATACCGCTGTCCCGGTTCTCCCCGGCCGGGTACGACCTGCTCACCCACGCCACGCCCCAGGTGGAGCGGGAACCGTTCCCGGTCGCCGCGGCCGACTGGGACGCGGTGGTGCTGGAGATGGCCTACCGCGATCCGCCGACCGCGCTCACCCGCGCCACCCGTGCCCGCGGTCTGCTCGACATCGACGGCTGGCAGGTCCTGTCCGTCGAAGTACGCGAGCAGTTCCGGCTGATGACGGGCCATCAGATGCCCGAGACGCTGCCCCTGCGCTCCCTGTCCCGCGGATCCGACGAGCGGGCCGCCACCCACGGCCCCACCGCGTCGGGGGGCCCGGCACCGACACACCGCACGAGGCGGGAGACACCATGACAACCCGTCCGACAGCCCCGTCCGGACCGCCCACGCCCCGCCCGCCCGGCACACCGGATGTGTCGGCCCTGCTGGGGGAATGGGTCAACACCGACCGGCACACCGCGAAGGGCGCCCATCTGCTCAGCGTGACGCGGCAGGACGAAGGCGTGGACGTGAGGGCTTTCGGCGCCGGCGGCCCACAGCCGGGCGACTGGGGTGCGGCACCGGCGGTCCTGTACACCCCGCCGGGCACGCCGTCGCTCGCCTGGGCGTTCTCCGCCGTCTACGACTTCGGCGCGCTGCGCACCGTCGTGTGCGCCTACCACAAGACGGGCATCCTGGTCGCGACCACGGCCACCGTCCTCAGCGGCGACAGCGAGGGCGCCGACCACTGGGCCCGTTCGTTCTTCCACCGGACGGAGGCGGGGGCATGACGGTGCATCCGGTCGATCCGGCGCCGCTGGCAGGCGACTGGGCCAACTTCGACACCACAGCCACCGGCATCGACCTGCTCGGTGCCGCGGTCGACGGCAGCCGGCTCATGCTGCGGATCACGGAACGAGGCGATCCGACGACCTCACACACAACACCTGAACCGGAAACCACACCCGTCACCGACGCCGTCCTGCCCGCGGTGCCGCTGGCCGATGACATCGACGCCTCCGAGGCCGTCGCCTTCCTCGCCGAAGGCCCGCTCGGCTCCCGGCAGGTCGTCCTCGTCGGCTATCTCAACCGCGGCCTGCTGACCATCGACGTCCACACCGTCCACCCCGTCCACGCGCGGATGCCGAACGTGATGTACCGCGCTCACTTCTACCGCCTGGAAGGGCCCACCCCGCCATGACCGACGACCTGTCCCGAGCCGCCGCATCGGTCCGCGATGCGGCGGTCGGAGACGACCGGGCTGTTCTCGCCGCCGCGGCGAAGCTCGCCGTGGACAGATTCGCCGCCCGCGCCGAGGAGTACGACCGCAAGGCCGTCTTCCCCGCCGAGGACTTCGACGATCTGTTCGCCGGCGGACTCCTGGGCGTCACCGTGCCCCGGGAGTACGGGGGCCTCGGCTACGGCCCCCGGCAGCGCCACACGCTGCCCCTGTGGGAGATGACCACCGCGCTGGCCAAGGCCGATCTGTCGCTGGCCCGTTGCTGGGAGGGGCACGCCAACGCACTGGTCCTCATCGATGCCCTGGCCACCCCGGAGCAGAAGCGGCGCTGGTTCGCCGGCGTGGTGGAACACGGGGAGAAATGGGCCGCCTGGAGCGGCGAACCGCAGACCCCGAAGCCGGGCGAGAGGCTCAGCTTCGGCACCAGGCTGGTCCCCGTCCACGACGGCTGGGTCCTCCAGGGCGGCAAGGCGTTCGCCACCAGCGCCACCGGAGCACAGTGGGCGATCCTGCTCGTCGATCCCGACACCCCCGGCGGAGCCCGCCGCACCCAGGAGGCCCACGGGAGGCTCCTGCTGCTCGCCTGCGACCTGTCCGATCCGACCGTGACCGTGGACGCTTCCTGGTGGGACCCCGTCGGCATGCGCGCGACGGTCAGCCACGCGGTGCGCTTCAACGACACGTTCGTACCGCGCGAGCACATCATCGGCGGCCCCGGCAGCTACTTCGAGGGGCTGTGGCAGACGGCTTTCGTCCCCCATTACGCGGCGAGCTTCCTCGGCGGTGCCCTCGGCGCCTACGAGTACGGGCTCGCCTATCTGAAGCGGCAGGGCAAGAGCAAAGACCCCTATGTGCAGCAACGGGTGGGCAGCATGGCGGTCAATGTGGAGACCGCCCGCCTCTGGCTGCGCCATGTGGCCGGTCTGTGGGACGAGGGCAGGCTGGAGGAGGCCCGGATCGCCGGGGACAGGGCCTGGCATCTGATCGCGCGCACGACCCAGGAAACCGTCCATCACGTCATCCAGGTGTGCGGCGCCCGCAGCCTGGTCCGCCCCAGCCCGGTGGAGCGGATCCTGCGGGACCTGACGCTGTATCAGCTCCATGACGTCGGCGATCATGTACTGGCCACCATAGGGCGGGCCGAGCTGGGCGAGCCGTACGACCCGTCCTTCCACACGCTCTGAGCCGAGACGTCCGGTCCTGAGCGGCGTCAGCGTCGTGGCCCGTCCGGTGATGCCGCAGTCAGGTGATCGGGTCCGTCCGGCGCCGTCGTCTCATTGGGGTCGCCGTAGCCGCCCTGGCCGTCGTGCCAGCGTTGAACGCCTGCAGAGCGATCATGCTGACGAGAGGTCATGTCCGGCGAACGGCCCTGTTCTGCGGGTGGCGGCGAGGATCGCGAAGGTCGATACGGCCAGGGCGCACGGGGCTGCCCCGCTGCGCTGGAAGCGCAAGGCGGCCCAGATGAGCACCGGGAAGGCGAGCAAGACCAGCGGTGCGGGAGACGCTTCGAGGACGGCGACGGCGGCGGTGGCCACTACGAGCAGGGAGCCCTCCACCCACCGGGACCGCGGCACGTCCTTCGGCCGGTGCGCCGAGCGGAGGATGAGCAGGACTGGGGTGACCATGAGCACGCCCATCGCGTCACCGGTCCACCCGACCCACCACGTCGGCCAGAATCGGTCGTCGGGCAGCGCGCCGGCGAAGTGCAGCGTGTCACTGCCGACCGTTGCGCTGATGAGCATGCCGGTGAACGCGCCCAGGAAGATCAGCCCGAGCACGTCCCGCAGGTGGTTCATGGTGGTGCGGAATCCGGCACGGTGAAGCAGCGCAAAGGAGCAGATGGGCGCGAGTGTGTTGCCCGCCGTGATCGCGAGCACGGCGGGCAGCGAAGGGCCGAGTGCGATGTTGATCAGGAACGCGCCGAGTGCGATCCCCGGCCAGACCCGCTGTCCGAGGAGGAGCAGGCCGGCCAGTGCGATGCCCGTCGGCGGCCACAGGGGCGTGACCTGGCCGCGCACGAGCTGCCGGAGCAGACCCAGCCTGCCCGAGGCGTAGTACAGCGCGGCGACCACAGCCCGGGCAGGCGCGGTCACAGGCCGGCGTCGTCCCAATGGCTCAGGAGGCGGTCGACGAGGTCGGATCCTTCGTCCCGCAGGCCGCCGTGAAGGGACTGCTCGGCCCAGATGACCTTGCCCCGCGCGGTGTAGCGGGTGCCCCAGCGCTCGGCGAACTGGGCGACGAGAAACAGCCCGCGGCCGCCCTCATCGGTGGTGGCCGCCCGCCGCAGGTGCGGGGAGGTGCTGCTGCCGTCGGAGACCTCGCAGACCAGGGTGCGCTCGCGCAGCATGCGGACCCGGATGGGCTGGCTGCCGTAGCGGATCGCGTTGGTGATCAGCTCGCTGAGGATCAGTTCGGTGGCGTACCCGATCTCCTGCAGTCCCCAGGCGTCCAGGATGCGGCCGCAGTCGGCGCGGATCGGGGCCACCGCCGCGGGATCGGAGGTGACGCCCCACTCGGCGACCTGGTCCCGGGCGAACAGCCGGGTGCGGGCCACCAGCAGCACGACGTCGTCGTGCGGGCAGGCGGGCAGCGCCGAGTCGAGGACGTCGTCGCAGGTCTCCTCGGGGCTGCGGTCGGCACCCGAGGTGAGGGCGTCGCGCAGCGCCTTCAGGCCGGTGCCGAGGTCGCGGTCGGGTCCCGTCAGGAGCCCATCGGTGAAGAGCACCATCCGGGACCCCTCGGGCAGCAGGATGTCGGCCGTCTCCACGGGCAGGCCGCCGCCGGCGCCCAGGGGAGGGGAGGCGGGAACGTCGGGGAAGGAGACGGTTCCGTCGGGCCGTACGACGGCCGGCCCGGGATGGCCGGCCCGCGCGACGGTCACCCGGCCGGTGACGGGGTCGTAGATCGCGTACAGACACGTGGCTCCGGTGATGCTCGCGCCGCCGCCCCCCGCCTCCTCGGAGTCGATGCGGCTGATCAGCTCGTCCATGTGCACCAGCAGATCGTCCGGGAGGAGGTCGAGGGCGGAGAAGTTGAGCACCGCGGTACGCAGCCGTCCCATCGTGGCGGCGGCGTGCAGTCCGTGGCCGACGACGTCGCCGACCACCAGCGCCACCCGGGCACCGGGCAGTTGGATGACGTCGAACCAGTCCCCGCCCACTCCCGCCTGGGCGGGCAGATAGCGGTGGGCCACGTCCAGGGCGGACTGCTCGGGTATGCCCTGCGGCAGCAGGCTGCGCTGCAACGTCACGGCCATGGTGTGCTCGCGGGTGTATCGGCGGGCGTTGTCGATGGCCACGGCGGCACGGGCGACCAGTTCCTCCGCGATCGACACATCCTCCTGCTCGAACGGCTCGGGCGTCCCGGAACGCCAGAAACCGGCCACCCCCATGAGGACGCCCCGCGCGCGCACCGGGATCACGATCACCGAGTGGATCCCGTGCTCGACGACCCAGTCGGCGGCGACAGGATCCTGCTCCCGCCAGCCCGCCGTGGGGCCGTTCATGAGCAGGGGCTCCTCGCTCGCGAAGGCGATCCCCTGAGGACTGGCGGGAACGAAGTCGACCAACCTGCCGACGTGGTACAGGAGCTGATCGCCCTCGACGCCGGTGACGGCCGTGCGGCGCATCGTCGTACCCGCCGGTTCCCCGCCCTCAAGGATGGAGGCGACCAGATCGACGGTGGCGATGTCGGCGAACCGGGGGACCGCGAACTGCGTCAGCTCCTCTGCGGTCCGGGTCACGTCAAGGGTGGTGCCGATCTTGGTCATGGCGTCGTAGAGCATCCGCAGGCGGCGTTCCGCCGCGGCCGCCTTGCCGGAGACGGCCCGCAGCTCGGTCGTGTCACGCAGCGTGACCACGCTTCCGGCCGCGGTGCCATGGGGTGCGGTCGGTCTCACGTTCACCGACAACAGGCGCTCGCCCACCCTGTGCACCTCGTCCGAGGCCGTCCGGCCGGAGATCAGCAACTCGGCGATGTCCGCCTCCAGACCGAGGTCCTTGAGGGGGCGTTGCTCCGCGTCCCCGGGCAGCCGCAGCAGCCGCCGTGCCTCGTCGTTGGCCAGCAGCAGCCGTCCGTTGTCCCCCACGATGAGCACACCTTCGCGCGCGGCGTGCAGCACCGCGTTGTGGTGGTCGTACATCCGCCGCAGTTCGGCCGGCTCCAGGCCGTGTGTCTGCCGCCGCAACCGCCGGCTCACCAGCGCCGACCCGGCGGTCACCAGCACCATGGCGCCGCCGGCCGAACCGAGGACGAGGGGCAGTTCCCGGATGACCCTCGCATCCGCGTTCTTGACCGTGATGCCCACCGAGACCAGCCCGACGATCTTGTGGTCGGTGTCGACCACCGGAACGGTGGTGTTCACGGCCGGGCCCATGGGCGTGGTGTACGTGGAGGAGTACGTCTGTCCGCCGAGCGCCTTGCGGTAGTCGCCGACCACATGCTTGCCGATCAGCTGCGGAAAGGCACTGGTCCATTTGTAGCCGGCCGGGCTGAACGCGACGACGTAGTCGACTCCTGATGCCCGTCGAACCTGCTCGGCGCGCGGCTGAAGCAGTGCGCTCGGCTGGTCCGACTTCATGGCGGCAAGCGTTCCCGGCGCGTGCGCGAAGGTCTCCGCGGCGACGAGGGAGCGGCCCTGTGCCTCCTGGAGGCTCGCCGAACGCGCCTGGAGCAGGAGCGCCACCACGGCCGCCAGGCCGAACGGGATCAGGATCACCAACTGCAGCACGAAGATCTGACCCGCAACACTGCGCACGTTCAGTGAAACGCGGCGACGTCGCCCCGGGGCAGGCGGTGACATCCCAGGGCCGGCGCTGTCCCCCGACCGCCTGAACAGGCTGGAGAGCCGTCCCATGGTTCCTTCTTAACACCGGGCGGGGACGGGGGCGACCGGCTGTTCCGTCTGCCGCTGACCACATCGGCGGCACTGCCGTGAGCGTCAGGGGGTCTTGCGGTGCTGAAGGGCGTCGAGCGCTCGGTCGACCGGGCCGAGGACCGGCGCGGCCAGCTTGTTCGTGGCCTCGTTGTTGACCCAGCGGTGCGGCCTTGTCGGCGCGTAGACCTGGGTGAGCTTGACCTCGGCACCCAGCATGCTCAGCCGGGCCGGGCTGACGGCCTTGCGCAGCGCCTTGAACTCCTCGCGCTCCTCACGGGCGGCGTGCCGGGACACCGCGCGCCGTACCTCGTTCAGCTGCCGCAGATAGCCGGCGCCGTCGGGGCCCGTCCGCCACAGCGCGATCAGCAACTGCTTGGCCTCCCGCTCCTCGTCGCGGCGGCGGGCGGCCAGCTCGCGACCGTGCCGCAGCGCCCGACGGGCGACGGGGTGGACGTGGGCCTCTTCGGCCGCCTCGTGCACGGCGAGCAGGCGCATCAGCCGATCGAAGTTCCGGCGCCGCCACGGACCGGGCAGCGCGGCCCGCAGAAAGCCGAGTTTGATCTGCCGGTGCTGTCGGGTGAGCACATCGACGACGCTTTCCGCGCCCATGGCACGGGCCACCCGCAGTGACCAGGCAGGCGTGGTTTTCGCCACCTTCGCCGTGGCCTTCGCGGTGAGCAGCGGCTTGGTCGGCAGGTTCAGCGCGGCCGGTTTCGTCAGGGTTCGCATGATGCCTCCTTGCTGCGGTCTCAGCGGTCGCGGGTACCCGTGAGCCGCCCCGCCGACGCACACCCGACGGGTTGGTTTCCGCCTCTGCCCGAGCCGGACGGGCCCGCGACGAGCAGGTGTACGAACGGCCGCCGACACCGTACGCGGCGGCCCGCGCACGGGCGGTTGCGGTGTGGAACTGCGGAGTCCTGCCCAAGCACATACGGTGGCGATGTCCGGTGAGACGGGTAGCTCCCATGGTCTATGTCTTCGCCCTGGCCGCCGCATGCCTGCTCGGCATCGGCTTCGTGCTCCAGCAGCACGCCGCCGAACGGGCGCCCGTTGCTGACGTCCTGCGGTTCCGGCTCCTGTGGGACCTCGCGCACAACGGCGTGTGGCTCGGCGGGATCGGCTGCATGGTGGCCGGGCAGCTGTTGAGTGCCGTCGCGCTCGCCGAGGGTGAATTGTCCCGGGTGGAACCACTGCTGGTCACCAATCTGCTGTTCGCCTTCGCGCTGGCGCGTCGGCTGAGCGGTCAGCGGATCGGTACCTCCGGCTGGGCGGGCGTCCTGCTGCTCGGCGGAGGCGTGATCGCCTTCGCCCTGGCCGGGCGGCCCAGCACCGGCGCGGCGCAGGCGGGGGCCTTCCGGCAATGGACCGTCATCGGCCTGGTCATCGGTCTCTCCCTCATCCTGATCGGTGTCGCACGTCATCTGCCGCTGTTCGAGGAGCCGCCGTTGCTGGCGACCGCGGCGGGCATGCTCTACGGTCTGCAGGACGCCCTGACGCGCATGTCCAGCGGGATCATCGGCAGCGAGGGGGTGGTCGCGCTGCTCGTCAGCTGGGTGCCGTACACCTTGGTCGCGCTGGCCGTGACCGGCCTCATGCTGGTGCAGAGCGCGTTCGAGGCGGGTCCGCTGCGCATGTCCTTGCCGGCGCTGACGGCCGCCGAACCGCTCGCCGGCATCGCCTGCGGCGTCGGCTTCCTCGGCGACCGCCTGCGCACCGAACCCCTCGCGTTGGCCTGGCAGGTCGCGGGGCTGGTCGCCATCGTCGCCGGCGTCTTCGTGCTCGCCCGCCACCCGGCCATGCCCGGTCGGGACGCGACCGACGCCGGCCGGTAGCGCGAACCGATGCGGCTGTACGGCGGATGCCCGGGGTTTGTGCCGGACGCGTCGAGGCAACCCCCTCCTCGACCCTCCGCACCCCCGGCTCAGGAGAACCCCATGACCCAAGTCGCCGACTATGTGCTGCACCGCCTGACCGAGTGGGGCGTGCAGCGTGTGTACGGCTATCCCGGAGACGGCATCAACGGGCTGCTGGGCGCTTTCGACCGCGCCCGGGGCAACCCGGAGTTCATTCAGACGCGGCATGAGGAGATGGCCGCTTTCATGGCCTGCGCGCATGCGAAGTTCACCGGTGAGGTGGGCTGTTGTACGGCGACTTCGGGGCCGGGGGCGGTGCATCTGCTCAACGGGCTGTACGACGCGAAGCTGGACCATCAGCCGGTGGTCGCCGTGGTCGGCCAGCAGAAGCGGCTCTCCCTCGGCGCCCACTACCAGCAGGAGGTGGATCTGGAGCGGCTCTTCGCCGATGTCTCGGAGTTCTGCCAGATGGTCGTGCATCCGGGACAGGCCCGGCATGTGATCGACCGCGCCTTCAAGACGGCTCTCACCACCCGCGGTGTCGCCACGGTCATCATCCCGAACGACGTCCAGGAGGAGGAAGCCCAGCCGTCGCCGCCGAAGACGCACGGGTCGGTGTTCTCCAGCGTCGGCTGGAGCCGGCCCCGGGTCCTGCCGGACCCCGGCGAACTGCGCAGGGCCGCGGACGTCCTCAACGAGGGCAGCAAGGTCGCCATGCTGGTGGGCCAGGGAGCCGCCAACGCCGAGGGGGAGGTCGTCGAGGCCGCCGAACTGCTGGGGGCGGGGGTCGCCAAGGCGCTGCTGGGCCGCGAGGTGCTGCCCGACGACCTGCCGTTCGTGACCGGCCCGATCGGTCTGCTGGGCAGCAAGGCGAGCGACGACATGATGCGGAACTGCGACACCCTGCTGATGGTGGGCACCAGCTTCCCGTATGCGGAGTGGCTGCCGGACGAGGGCCAGGCACGCGGTGTCGAGATCGACATCGACGGACGCATGATCGGCATCCGCTACCCCATGGACGCCCATCTCGTCGGCGACGCCAAGGAAACCCTCAAGGCGCTGATCCCGCTGCTGCGTCGCAAGGAGGACCGCGGGTGGCGCGAACGGATCGAGAAGGACGTCCGCGCATGGAACGACCTGTGCGACCGCTGGGCCGGGCAGCACTTCGAGGGCCTGATCAATCCGCAGGCGGTGGCGGCGGAGCTGTCGTCGCGGTTGCCGGACGGGTGCATTCTGACGGCGGATTCGGGGTCGGGGACGAACTGGTGGGCGCGGCATCTGAAGCTGCGCCGGGGCATGCGGGCGTCGCTGTCGGGGACGCTTGCCACGATGGGTCCGGGGACGCCGTACGCGATCGCCGCGCGGTTCGCCCATCCGGACCGGCCGGTGATCGCGTTCGTCGGTGACGGCGCGTTCCAGATGAACGGCATGAACGAGATGATCACCGTGAAGCGGTATCTGGACCGGCTGTCCGGTCCTGCGCCGTTCGTCTTCTGCGTGTTCAACAACCAGGACCTCAACCAGGTCACCTGGGAACAGCGCGCCATGGCCGGCGACCCGAAGTATCCGGGCTCCCAGGACATCCCCGACGTTCCCTACGCGGCATACGCCCAGTTGCTCGGCCTGAAGGGCATCGTCTGCGACGACCCGGCACGGGTCGGTGCCGCATGGGAGGAGGCACTGGCCTCCGAAGTGCCCGTGGTGCTGGAGTTCAAGGTCGACAGCGAGATCGCGCCGATCCCGCCGCACCTGATGAAATCCCAGGGCATGAAGGCCGTCAAGGCGGCGCTGCACGACCCGGCGCGGGTCGGCATCGCGGCCAAGGGCGTACGGCAGAAGATCACCGAGTATGCCGAGCACCTTCCGGGCCGCGGGGACCATGCCCGGATGTGAGGTGCGCGCGAGGGCCGCTCAGACCGGCAGTGTCGAGGCGTCGTTCAGGCGCACCGCGCACTCCAGCAGGAGCACGTGGACGAACGCCTGGGGCAGGTTGCCGCGCAGCCGGCGCTGACGTACGTCGTACTCCTCCGCGAACAGCCCGGGCGGTCCGCAGGCCGCCCGGGTTCGCTCGAACCAGCGCAGCGCGCCGACCCGGTCGCCGAGGTGGTCGGCGGCCAGCGCCATGGTGAACCCGCAGAGCAGGAAGGCACCTTCGGCCTCACCGAGGGGGATGCCCGGGTGGGCGAAGCGGTAGAGGTAGCCGTCCTCGGCCAGCCGCTCCTCGATGAACCGGCGGGTGATCGCGTTGCTGGGATCGTCGGCGGGAGGACAGCCACGGGCCAGGGGAGTGAGCAGGGCGGCCTCCGGCCCGTCGTCGGCGGCGGCCCTGCGCCACCGGCCGTCCGGCCGCAGACAGCGGCGGCGGGTTTCCGCGAAGACGAGGCCGGCGGTCCGGGCACAGCGCTCGCCCGTCCGGCCCGGCAGCGCCCCGGCCAGGCGCCGCAACCCGCAGACCACACTCAGCCGCGACTGGGTCCACCACCGTTCGTCGAGTTCCCACAGCCCCGCGTCCGGCCGGCTCCAGTTGCGTTCCACCGCGTCGACCGCGACCGTGACCGCTCTGTGCGCGTCGGGCGTGAGCCGGTCGTGGTGCGCCGCGGCGGCGAACAACGGGAGCACCTCCCCGAACGCGTCGAGCTGGAACTGCCGGGCCGCCCTGTTCCCGATGCGGTCGCCGCCGCCGGGATAGCCGGTGAGCGCAAGCCCCCGCTCGTCCGGCACGGGGCCGCCGTCGACGGTGTACGCCGGGTGCAGCCGGTCGCCGTCGGCGAGGACGCGTTCCGCGGTGAACCGTACGGCGGTGTCGAGGAGTTCGTGTGGGCCGTGGGCGGCGACGGCGAGGCCCGCGTAGCACTGGTCGCGCACCCAGGCGAAGCGGTAGTCGTAGCTCCGGCCGGTGTTGGCGCGCTCCGGCAACGACGTGGTCGCGGCGGCGACCATGCCCCCCGAGGAACTGGTCAGGCCGCGCAGCACCGCGTAGGCGTGCCGGGCGTCGCGCGGCGCGGCAAGGCCGGAGCAGTACGGCACGGCCCGCCGCCACGCCTCCTCCGTCTCCTTCCAGCACCGCTGCGGGTCCGGCCGGGGCGCGTCGGCCCGCGTCGACAGCTCAAGGACGAGATCGTGCTCCTCGCCCTTGCGCAGGCGGACTTCACCGCGGAGACCGGACTCGGGATCCCACGCGGCCCGGTGCGCACCGGCCAGCCGCAAGCGCAGCCCGCCCGCCTCTGCCGTCCACACGTCCCCCTCCGGCCGAGGGTCACGCATGCGGCCGGCGCCGAATCCGGGCCGCGGATCGAGGGTGAGCCTCAGGCGCGCCTCGCCGCGTTCCACCCGCATCCGGCGCAGCACCACCAGGCGGTTCGCGGACGCCGGCATGGCCAGGGCGTCACGGCATTCGATCACCGAGCCGGCGGTCAGCCAGCGGCTCACCCGGATCAGGGTGCCGTCCTCGTAGTAGCCGCCCCAGACATGCCAGGGGTCTTCCGGTTCGACCCCGAAGTACCCACCGCCCCCTACCAGGGAGGAGAACACCGCGTCACTGTCCCACCGGGGTGCGCACAACCAGACGATCCGCCCCTCCGGGTCCACCACGGCGCCGCGTTCGCCGTCGGCGAGAACCGCATAGCCCCGCAGTACCCACGGTGGGCAGAGACCGCCTCCCGGCGCTCGGCGTTCGTCCGCTCTTTCCTCCATGACACGGGGGGTTCCCGACGGCCGGGCCAGGAAACGACCGGTACGCCGACCGGCTCGCCGGCCGGAGCGCTGTACGACGGGGCTCCTTGCCCGGCAGAGCCGTCCGGCCGAGCACATGTTCGTCAGGACGGGGGAGCGGCACCACCGGTTGTTTACGCGACGCGGCTCCTGGTCACCCCATGCCCAGGGCACAGGTGCGTATCCGAGGGAGCACGTCATGACGCTGGTGGCCGACTACGTACTGGAACGGCTGAAGGAATGGGGGATCGAGCGGGTCTACGGCTATCCCGGAGACGGCATCAACGGGCTGCTGGGCGCTTTCGACCGCGCCCGGGGCAACCCGGAGTTCATTCAGACGCGGCATGAGGAGATGGCCGCTTTCATGGCCTGCGCGCATGCGAAGTTCACCGGTGAGGTGGGCTGTTGTACGGCGACTTCGGGGCCGGGGGCGGTGCATCTGCTCAACGGGCTGTACGACGCGAAGCTGGACCACCAGCCGGTGGTCGCCGTGGTCGGCCAGCAGAGGCGGCTTTCCCTCGGCGCCCACTACCAGCAAGAACTCCCTCTCGCCCAGCTCTTCGCGGACGTCTCGGACTTCTGCCAGACGATCGTGCACTCCGGTCAGGCGCGCCACGTGATCGACCGGGCCTTCAAGACGGCCCTGACCATGCGATCCGTCGCGACCGTGATCATCCCGGAGGACATCCAGGAGGAGGACGCGCAGCCCTCGCCGCCGAAGACGCACGGGTCGGTGTTCTCCAGCGTCGGCTGGAGCCGACCGCGCCTGCTTCCGGACCCGGACGAGCTGCGCAAGGCCGCGGCGGTCCTCAACGCCGGAACCAAGGTCGCCATGATCGTCGGCCAGGGGGCCGCGCACGCGGAGAACGAGATCGTGGAGACGGCGGAGCTGCTGGGGGCGGGGGTCGCGAAGGCGCTGCTGGGCCGCGAGGTGCTGCCCGACGACCTGCCGTTCGTGACCGGCCCGATCGGTCTGCTGGGCAGCAAGGCGAGCGACGACATGATGCGGAACTGCGACACCCTGCTGATGGTGGGCACCAGCTTCCCGTATGCGGAGTGGCTGCCGGACGAGGGCCAGGCCCGGGGCGTCGAGATCGACATCGACGGACGCATGATCGGCCTCCGGTATCCCATGGACGCTCATCTCGTGGGGGACTCGAAGGAGACCCTCAAGGCCCTCGTGCCCCTGCTCGCACGCAAGGAGGACCGTGGTTGGCGGGAGCGGATCGAGCAGGATGTCCGCGAGTGGGACGTCATCTGCCAAAAGCGCGCCGGGCAGCACTTCGGCGGCCTGATCAATCCGCAGGCGGTGGCGGCGGAGCTGTCGTCGCGGTTGCCGGACGGGTGCATTCTGACGGCGGATTCGGGGTCGGGGACGAACTGGTGGGCGCGGCATCTGAAGCTGCGCCGGGGCATGCGGGCGTCGCTGTCGGGGACGCTTGCCACGATGGGTCCGGGGACGCCGTACGCGATCGCCGCGCGGTTCGCCCATCCGGACCGGCCGGTGATCGCGTTCGTCGGTGACGGCGCGTTCCAGATGAACGGCATGGCCGAAATGATCACCGTGAAGCGGTATCTGGACCGGCTGTCCGGTCCTGCGCCGTTCGTCTTCTGCGTGTTCAACAACCAGGACCTCAACCAGGTCACCTGGGAACAGCGCGCCATGGCCGGCGACCCGAAGTATCCGGGCTCCCAGGACATCCCCGACGTTCCCTACGCCAGATACGCCGAGATGCTGGGCCTGAAGGGCATCCGCTGCGACAAGCCGAGAAAGGTCGGGAAGGCATGGGACGAGGCGCTTGCCTCCGATGTGCCCGTGGTGCTGGAGTTCAAGGTCGACCAGGAGATCGCGCCCATCCCGCCGCACATCATGCTCGCCCAGGGCAAGAAGGCGGCCAAGGCGGCCGTCCGTGACCCGGAACGGGTCGGCACCGCGGCCAAGGGCGTACGGCAGAAGTTCGCCGAGGCGGCCGAGCGCCTGCCGGGACGGCATGCGTGAGCGACGACGGCCCGGGACGGGAGCTGCACGGCTGCCGGATCGACTCCGTGGACGTGCACGCCTTTGAAGTGCCGACCGACGGGCCGGACGGGCAGGAGCAGGACGGCACGTTGGAATGGGACTCCACGACCATGGTGCTGGTCCAGGTCGGCGCCGACGGTCGCACCGGGCTCGGGTACACCTACGGCGATGTGTCGGTCGCCGCGTTCGTCGAGTCCAAGCTCGCGCCGCTGGTGCAGGGCCGGACCGTCACGGCGCCCGCTGCCCTCTGGCACCGGATGGGACGGCAGATCCGCAACGCCGGCCGCCCCGGCGTCGGAGCCATGGCGGTCTCCGCGGTGGACGTGGCGCTGTGGGACCTCAAGGCCAGGCTGCTCGACCTGCCGCTGATCCACCTGCTCCCGGCGTACCACGACCGGGTGCCGGTGTACGGCAGCGGCGGGTTCACGAACTACCCCCTCGACCGGCTCACGGACCAGCTGGCCGGTTGGGTCGGACAGGGGATCAGCCGCGTCAAACTCAAGACCTCCCGGCATCCCGAACGGGACCCGCAGCGGCTGAGCGCGGTGCGGCAGGCCATCGGTGACGAGCCGGAACTCCTCACCGACGCCAACGGTGCGCTCGGCCGCAAACATGCGTTGTACTGGGCCCGCCGTTTCCATGACGAGTGGGACGTGCGGTGGTTCGAGGAGCCGGTCAGCTCCGACGACCTGGACGGTCTGCGCCTGCTGCGGGCGCGCGGACCCGAGCTGCTGGAGATCGCCGCGGGCGAATACGCCTACACGACACGGGACTTCGCCGACCTCGTCGAAGGCCCCGCCGTGGACTGCCTCCAGGCCGACGTCACCCGCTGCGGAGGCATCACCGGCGTACTGGAGGCGGCCGGCCTGTCGGCGGCCCACCATCTGGATCTGTCGGCGCACTGCGCGCCCGCCGTCTCGGCCCACGTCTTCTGCGCCGTGCGCCGGCTGCGGCACCTGGAGTACTTCCACGACCACGTGCGACTCGAAGGCCTGGTCTTCGACGGCACCCTGGCACCGGACGGGGGCACACTGCGCCCCGACACCAGAAGGCCGGGACACGGCCTGGAGGTCAAATGGCCCGACGCCGAACGCTACCGGGTCTACGGCACGCGGGCCGCGTGACCGGACCGCGAAGGAGACCGAAGAACCGATGGGACGGCTTCTCCTGTCCAGGGACCGTCCCGACAACCCGGAGCCGGCGGAGGACCGGCCGCGTGGTGGCGGTCCTGACGGCCGGCCGCTTTTCGGCGTCAGGCCGGTCCGTGTTTCAAGCGTCGCGCACCGCGTCGGAATATGCCCCCATACAGCTTTATGGGCCATTCAGGTGCCCATGTCATCCTTTGTCGGCGTGTCATCCGGTCCGGGCGTCGGCCTTTTTTGCGTCTCGCAAAAATGGCGGGCGACAGACGCCACGGCGTAGCGCAATCCCCGCACCGGGAGACACAACCTGTGAGCATTCTCAACGAGCCTCCGGGGCCGATCGACACCTACCACGGTGAGCTGCCGGTGAGGCGCAGACAGCCCGGGAACGTCGTGGTGACGTGGATGACGACCACCGACCACAAGACGATCGGCACGCTGTACCTGGGGACATCGTTCGGCTTCTTCCTGCTCGGCGGTGTGATGGCCCTCGTCATGCGCGCCGAACTGGCGCGACCGGGCCTGCAGATCGTCTCCAAGGAGCAGTTCAACCAGGCGTTCACGATGCACGGCACGGTCATGCTGCTGATGTTCGCCACCCCGCTGTTCGCCGGCTTCGCGAACTGGATCATGCCGCTGCAGATCGGCGCTCCGGACGTGGCGTTTCCGCGGCTGAACATGCTCGCCTACTGGCTGTATCTGTTCGGCTCGCTGATCGCGGTCGCGGGCTTCCTCACCCCGCAGGGCGCGGCCGACTTCGGCTGGTTCGCCTATGCCCCGCTGCACAACGGCATGTACTCGCCCGGTATCGGCTCCGACCTGTGGTTCATGGGCCTGGCCTTCTCCGGCTTCGGCACCATCCTCGGCTCGGTCAACTTCATCACCACGATCATCTGCATGCGGGCTCCGGGCATGACCATGTTCCGCATGCCGATCTTCACCTGGAATGTGCTGCTGACCGGTGTCCTGGTCCTCTTCGCCTTCCCGGTCCTCGCGGCTGCCCTGCTGGCCGCGGAGGCGGACCGCCACTTCGGCTCCCATGTCTTCGACTCCGCCAACGGCGGCGCCCTGCTCTGGCAGCACCTGTTCTGGTTCTTCGGCCACCCGGAGGTGTACATCATCGCCCTGCCGTTCTTCGGCATCATCAGCGAGGTGATCCCGGTGTTCTCCCGCAAGCCGATGTTCGGCTACATGGGCCTGATCGCGGCGACGAACGCCATCGCGGGGCTTTCCATCACCGTATGGGCGCATCACATGTTCGTCACCGGCGGGGTGCTGCTGCCGTTCTTCTCCTTCATGTCCTTCCTGATCGCGGTCCCGACCGGGGTGAAGTTCTTCAACTGGATCGGCACCATGTGGAAGGGCTCGGTGTCCTTCGAGACACCGATGCTCTGGGCGGCGGGATTCCTCGTCACATTTCTCTTCGGCGGTCTGACCGGCGTCATCCTGGCCTCGCCGCCGATGGACTTCCATGTGTCCGACTCGTACTTCGTGGTGGCCCACTTCCACTACGTGGTGTTCGGTACGGTCGTCTTCGCGATGTTCGCCGGCTTCCACTTCTGGTGGCCGAAGTTCACCGGCAAGATGCTCGACGAACGCCTCGGCAAGATGACCTTCTGGACGCTGTTCGTCGGCTTCCACACCACCTTCCTCGTCCAGCACTGGCTGGGCGCCGAGGGCATGCCCCGCCGGTACGCCGACTATCTGGCGGCCGACGGCTTCACCGTGCTGAACACGATCTCGACCATCGGATCGTTCCTCCTCGGACTGTCGATGCTGCCGTTCCTCTACAACGTGTGGAAGACGGCCAGGTACGGCGAGCCGGCCGCCGTGGACGACCCGTGGGGCTACGGCCGCTCGCTGGAGTGGGCGACCTCCTGCCCGCCGCCGCGGCACAACTTCGTGACGCTGCCCCGGATCCGCAGCGAATCCCCCTCTTTCGACCTCCACCATCCCGACATCGCGACGGCCGAGGCCGAAGCCCACGGCGTGTACCAGTGAACGGGCAGGGACAACGGTGAGCGAACTGGCGAGACAAGGAAACGACGGCACGTTCGTCAACGAAGTGGAGGGTTATCTCCTCTGGCAGGCCAGGATCGCGGAGGCCAGGCAGCGCGCGCAGGAGTTCGTGCGGCCGATGGAGTGGCTGACCACCGCGCAGCGTACGGAGATCGAGCAACACTACGTCACCGACAATCTGCGACGCGCCAAGAGCGACCTCGAACGCATCGCGGCCCGGTGCAGGTCCCTGCGGGCCGAGTACGAGCACCGCTACCGGACACTGCGCAGGCGCTGCGTGGGCTCGGCGCTGGCCGCCTGCGCGGCCTTCACCCTGCTGGTCACCCTGTGGATGCTCCTTTAAGGCGGTGCGCGTGGGCTGGTCGCGCGGCCGGTCGCACAGGTGCTGCTCCGGGGCGGGCCCCGTGATCCACCGTTCGAAGAAGGGATAGCCGTACAGGACGGCGAACAGGGCCGAGGCTGCGGGGGCGGGGCTCAGAGTTCCCGGGTGGGCCACCCCAGGAGCCTCGCCCCGATGACGGCGGTCTGGAGCGTGTACCGGTGCATCGGGTCGGCCGGATCGCTTCCCGTCAACTGGCGGATGCGGTCGAGCCGATAGGTGACGGCACGGACGCTCAGCGACAGCCGCCGGGCCGCCTGTGCCGCGGTGCAGCCCGACTCGAAGTACGCCTCCAGCGTCAGCAGCAGCGGCTCGGCACCGCCACGGGCGCTCCGCAGCGGCCCCAGCGCGCTGAGCACGAGGTCGGCCATCGCCTGCCGGTCACGGGTGAGGACCGGGTACACCAGCAGGTCGGCCGCCCGCACCACCGGATCGTCGAGGCCGAGGCGCCGGGCGAGATGGAGGGTGCTCAGCGCCTCGTCGTAGGAGTGCACCACACCGCCCGCGCCGGGCTGCGGACGCCCGATGGCCACCCGGCTGCCGTCCGTCGCCGCGTGGGCCTGTTTGGCGAAGTGGGTGAGAACGTCGTCCTGGTCACCGGGCGCGATGCAGATCAACTGCCCGTTCTTCGTGGCGAGCAGGATGCGCCGGTCGCCGAACCGGGCGATCAGGGCGGCCTCTACCCGTCGGGTGACGGGGGCGGTGTCGTCGTAGGCCTCGGGCCCCTCGGCCACCGCAACCGCGTGCGCGCGGGACAGGAGCAGACCGAATCGTTCGGCCCGTTCGGCGAGCCGTCCCAGGTCGCTGCGCCCGTACAGCAGGTCGTCGATGAACTCCCGGCGTGCCGCCTCCTCCTGACGTACGGCCATGCGCTGCGCGCGTTCGTATCCTTCGGCGAAGGCGTCCACGGCCTGTTCCACCGCGGCCAGCACGCGGCCGGTCCCGGCTGCCGTGGTGGCGTCGGGCCAGCAGGTCCGGGTGGCCGTCAGGTGCGCACGCACCAGGGCCCGCAGGCTGTGACCGGCGTCGGCGGCCTGCTCGCCGAGAGCGCGCCGTTCGTCCAGTTCCGCGCGGGTGAGCCTGCGTCCGGTAGCCAAGACGTCGGTCAGTATGCGGGCGTACCCGCGCAGGTATTCGGCCGCCTCCGGCTGCGCCACCGTCGCCCTCCCGCTGTCCTGCCACCCTGTTGACGCGTTCTTGACGGCGTCAGGCCCAGGGAGGGTAATCAACGCTGCCGGGTATCGGCAACGCGGCCCCTTCACCGGGTGCCGGCACCGCATCCCGGTCTCCTCTCCCACCTCGAAGATTTTGCCTAATGCACGGGAAATGCGGGGTCGTGAAAGGCGGTTGCCGGGTTCCGGCAACGCCCGTCACGCGAATGTGTCCGGTCCCGGGCGCGGCGGCCGTTCCGCCTCGGTGGCAGCATGGTCGGTAGCTGACGGACCGGAAGAACGCGGAGGAAGACATCTGTGCGCCGAAGGCATCGGCCCTCCGCCACACAACCCCACGTCATGGTGCATCTGCGCACCGCCGTATGGGGACCCGCCGAGTTCGTCGGACTGCCGCCCCGGTGGCTGGTGGGGGAGGGACTGCTCGTGGGAGCCCTGGGCGCCGTGGCCATCGTCGGCACCACGCTCTTCGGCGCCTGGACGGGCAGCCCCTCGCTCGCCGCCGGCGAGGCGGGCCTGGTGTGCGCCGCGGCCCTCGCCCTCCATCTGGTCGTCATGGGAGCCGGCCGAGCCCTGGTCGGTATCGCCGCGGTGCTCGGCGTATGCCTCGCCCTCCAGGCTCCGCAGGCCGCCGCGGGGGTGGTGCTGGCGAAGCGGGGGCGGGTGCAGACCGCGGTGGTGACCTCGGTCGAGGACGGCCGGGCGGCCGACGGCGAGCACCGCCGTTACCTGTGCACGGTGGCCGACACCCACGGCGTGCCGTTCAAGGTCCGCGTCTGGCCCGGCTGCGGCCAGACGACCAGGCCAGGAGACACCCTCTCCGTCGTCTACGACCCGAAGGGGCGGGTGCCCCCGCGCGCCGTGCCGGCGGCGGGCGGCATGCCGGACCCGCTGCGCGACCTGGCCCCGTGGGGCGCGGCGCTCGTGGCCGTGAGCCTGCTCGCCGTCGTCCGCTCCTACCGCCTCTCCAGCCCCGCCGACGGGATCCCGCGGCCTTCGCAGACGGGGCAGCGGAGCGACGTGCAGGAGTGACGGCCCGGGCGCAGCCGCTCCACCGGCACGGCTCAGGTGCGGTGCGCCGTGGTGGCCGCCAGCAGGGCCAGGGCGAGGATCTGAATGACCACGACGGCGGTGATCAGCACGGGGATCGAGTAGCCGTACAGGCCGCCGGTCAGCGCGCCGCCCGCGAGGCTCGCGGCGCCCACGACGCCGGCGAAGAGGCCGTAGGCGGTCGCGCGGCGGCCGGAGGGGACCAGGTCCGCCACCGTCGCCCGCAGGGTGGATTCCTGGATGCCCATGGCCGCGCCCCACACCAGCGAACCGGCCGCGGCGAGCGCGACGGTGTCGGTGAAGGCCAGAGCCGCGACCACGGCGGTCAGCACCGGCAGGGCCACCAGGACGCGGGGACCGTGCCGGTCGTACAGCCAGCCCGTCACGAGCGCGGCGACGGCGTCCACGGCCATGGCGGCGGCGTACAGCACGGGCACCCAGGCAGCGGTCAGCAGGTGGCGTTCGACGAGGTGGTAGGAGAGCACGCCGAAGGTGGCGAACCCGGTGGTGGTCGCCGCGGTGAACGCCGCATACGTCCAAAACGCCGCCGGCAGACGGCTGCTCGGGGCCGCCTGCCGGGTGGGAGGTGCCGCCTCGCGCTCGTACGCCTCGGGGTCGGGGACGCGGGACCGCAGCCAGCACAGCAGTCCCAGGGCCGCCGCACCCGGCAGGGCCAGCACGCCCAGCGCGGGCGCGTAGTCGTCCCCGGTGAGCGCGAGCACTCCGGCCACGAGCAGCGGGCCGACGATGGCGCCGACCTGGTCCATGGCCTCGTGCACGGCGAAGCCCCGTCCGCGGCCGGTGGCGGCGGTGGCGTGCGAGAGCAGGGTGTCCTTGGCCGGCGAGCGCACCGCCTTGCCGACCCGCTCGGCGATCACCAGCACACAGGCCGCCCACAACACGCCCGCCACGCCCAGCAGCGGCACCGAGACCACCGTCAGCGCATAGCCGGCGATGGCCAGGCCCCAGAAGCGACGGGTGCGGTCCGCCAGCGGGCCGGAGACCAGCCGCAGACCCAGCGCCGCCGCCTCGCCGGCCCCGGTGACCACGCCGACGACCAGGGACGAGGCGCCCAGCGACGCGAGCAGGGGACCGGTGACCGAGCGAGCCCCCTCGTAGACGAAGTCGGCCAGCAGACTGACCACGCCGAACCACACCACGAACCGCCACGGCCGCATTCCCACCGGACTCCTCACCTCTGCCCCGGCACCGGTCACCGGCTTCATGCCCACTGCGAGTGCGACGACTGCTTCCCGTACGCCGTCGATCGCCGGGGATCACCGAGGCGGGGTGTGAACTCCTGGATCGGGACGCCCCGGGGGCGAGGAGGAGTCGACGGCATGGGCGTCTCCGCTTCCGTCCGCCTGGCTGCGTTCCCGGCGCAGGACGTCGAGGACGACGGAGCCGTCCACGGTCTCGCGGGCGACCAGTTGTTCGGCCAGATGTTCAAGGGCGGGACGGTGGCCGCGCAGCAGGGTGATCGCGCGTTGTTCGGCCTGGCGCAGCAGGCGGGCGACCTCCTCGTCGACGACGCGCTGGGTCTGCTCCGAGTACGGCGGCCGACCCGGCTCGTCGGTGGTGTCACCGAGATAGCGCTGATGGGAGGAGGCGTAGCCGATCGGGCCGAGTTCGCAGGAGAGGCCGAACTCGCGCACCATGCGGGTGGCGATCTGGGTCGCCCCGGCCAGGTCGTTGGCGGCTCCCGTCGATCCCTCGCCGAAGGCCACGAGTTCCGCCGCGCGCCCGCCCAGACGCACCGCGAGCAGGTCGGTCAGATAACTCTCGCTGTACAAGTGGCGCTCGGCTTCCGGAAGTTGCTCGGTGACACCGAGGGTGACACCCGCCGGCAGGATGGTGACCTTGGCCACCGGGTCGGCGTGCTCGCACAGGGCCGCGACCAGGGCATGGCCCGACTCATGGACGGCCACCGAGCGGCGCTCCTCGGGCAGCAGGGCGTTGGAGGACTCCCGGCGCCCCAGCAGCACACGGTCTCGGGCGGCGTCCAGGTCGTGCGGCTCGACCCGGGTGCGATTGTCCCGTACGGCGTTGATGGCGCCCTCGTTGACGAGGTTGGCGAGGTCCGCGCCGGAGAACCCGGGCGTGGCGCGCGCGATGGCGTCCAGGTCGACATCCGGCGCCAGGGTCTTGCCACGGGCGTGCACGGCCAGGATCGCCGCCCGCTCCGACTGGTTGGGCAGCGGCACGGTGACCTGGCGGTCGAAGCGCCCAGGGCGCAGCAGGGCCGGGTCGAGGGCGTCGGGCCGGTTGGTGGCCGCGAGGACGACGATGCCGCTGGACTCGTCGAAGCCGTCCATCTCGGACAGCAACTGGTTGAGGGTCTGCTCACGCTCGTCGTTGCCGCCCATCCTCGCCCCGTCGGCGCGGCGCGCTCCGAGCGCGTCGATCTCGTCGATGAAGATGATCGACGGGGCACGTTTGCGGGCGTCGCCGAACAGGTCACGCACCCGGGAGGCGCCGACCCCGACGAACATCTCCACGAACGCGGAGCCGGTCACCGACAGGAACGGCACGTTCGCCTCACCGGCGACCGCCCGCGCGAAGAGCGTCTTACCGGTACCGGGCGGACCCACCATGATCACGCCACGGGGTCCCTTCGCCCCTGCGGCACTGTACCGGGTGGGGTTGCGCAGGAAGTCGACGATCTCGCTGATCTCCTGCTTGACCCCGTCGTACCCGGCGATGTCGCCGAAACCGGTGGTGGGCCGTTCCGCCTCGATGATCTTCGCGCGTGAACGTCCGATGGCACTCAGTCCGCCGGACACCGACCCCGCGGCCCGGCGCCCCATCCAGACGAAGAAACCGATCAGCAGCACGAACGGCAGGAACGAGAGGAGCACGGACAACCACGACGAGCCGCCGCCGCGGCTCTGACTGGCGGTGATCTCGACGTGGTGAGACGTCAGCTGCTGCTGGAGCTGGGATCCGGTGCCCAGCGCGGTGGGGATCTGGGTGGTGAACTTCGTGCCGTCCTTCAGCGTGCCGGTGACGGCGCCCTTGTCGTTCACGTCGACCATCTGCACCTGGCTGGCGCCGACCTTGCCGACGAAGTCGCTGTAGGACAGCGCCGTCGGGTGCGGCCCGGACCGGGCGTGGGAGAGCAGCAGGACGAGGGCCAGCGTCATCAGGATCCACCAGAAGATCCACCGTCCGCCGGCCGGTCGCGGTTGCCGCGACGGAGGCTTGGGCGGTTCACCCGGCGGTCCGGGCCTGGCGGGCGGCGTCAGGTGCCGGTGGGGGAACCGCACTCGTGTGATCACCGAACCCACGCCCTCCGGTTGCCACTGACCTGTTCCTCGACGTTCCGGTTGTCCCCGGCGGGCGACGTTGCCGGACGTTCATCTTTCCGTTGGCAAAATGCCGCATTCAGGACCTGTCCGTGTCGCACGGGCACGGACACACTCGACGCACACCCCCACGAGCAGGAGAGCAGCACCAATGAACGGTTTCCTCATGAGTGTGCTCGGCAAGGCCGTCATGGCCCTTGTCGAGGCCATCGTCGTACGCCTGGCACTGGACCTCTGGGCGACGTACACGCGCTCGCGCGGCACGGCGGCCGTGCCCCAGGGGGCCTGACGCGTCGGCGCCGGACCCTGCAGGCGCCGACGCTCGTTGTCCTCCGACTACCCTTGACGCTCCTTGGCTTCGCCCCTTCTCCTGCCGCGCAGGACGGCGGTGGCGCCTCCGATGGCCAGAGCCACGGGCCATTCGAGGGCACCCGCCACCGTGAGCGCGCCCAGGCCGCCGTAGAAGAGAAGATCCCTGGTCGGCACCTTTGAGGTCATGGCCTGTGTGTTGGCCACCACATCCCCGGGTGTGAAGTAGGGGATGTGGACCGGCGCGTGCACATCCAGACGGTGCATGTGCAGTTTGCCGTCCGTGGCGGTGCTCTGCTGTGCCGTCGGCTCGGCGCTCGGACGGGCGCGGGTCGCCGTCGTCTTCCTTGTGGTGGCTGGGCTGGGCATAGCCACCTCCTCGATGGATCCGAGTACGGTTTCGCACCTCCATTGTGGCGCGTATGCGCCGCCGTCGACAGCTTTGGCCGGTGCGAGTGGGCCGCGGGACGCCGCGCGGGGAGGTCAGCGCTCCGCGATGCGGGCCAGGGCGAGCGTGATGTTGTCGGGGCCGCCGGCGGCGATGGCTGCCTTCCACAGTTCGAAGGCGGCCCGGCCGTCGTCGTACTCCCGCAGCAGATCGTCGAGCAGGTCGTTCGGCACGGCGTCGGTCAGGCCGTCGGTGCAGATCAGATATCTGTCGCCCGAGGCCAGCGGAACCGTCGTCACATGGGGGGTGATGGCCTGGTACGTCGCGGCGCCGCCGAGGGCCTGGGTCAGGATGGGGGTGGTGCGCTGCCCTGGCGCGAGGGGTGGGTTGTCGTCCACGCTGACCTGGAGCAGTCCGTCCTGGGGTGCGGCGTACACCCGGCTGTCACCCACGTTGAAGGCCAGGAGCGAGTGGGGCAGCAGGACGGCGCCGGCGACGGTCGTGCCCATCGTGGCCGGTCCGCCGCCGTCGCCGCCCGCGGACCCGTACACCTCGCGGTTACAGGTGTGCAGCACCTCGCGGACGCTGTCCTCATCAGTCAGGACGGGCCCGGTCAAGGCGAGCTGGCGGACGACCAGGGAGCTGGCCACCTCGCCGCCGGGCTGGCCGCCGAGCCCGTCTGCGACGGCGATGACCAGCGGCGTGCCGAGCGGGAAGACCAGGGTCTGCGGGTTCTCGGTCACACTGGCGCACAGCGTCCACGGCCCGACGGCCAGACTGTCCTCGTTCCGGTCGCGGATCAGTCCCGGATGGCTCAGCGCACTCACAGCGACGTACGTCATCGGACGCCACCGCCTTCCCGTACCGGACCGATGGGGGTGCGACTCGTGACTGCCTGGTCGAGACCATTCTCAAGTGGCCCGCGCGGCGGTGCATCTCGGCCGCGGTGAGTGTTGTCGTCGGCGTCCGGTGCCCTGGATTGCCGCGATGTCATGGGTGAAGCTAAATTTGGTGTCATGACTGCCATCACCCTGCGGATTCCCGATGCGATGGACAAGCCGCTGCGCGATGCCGCGGCCGGAGCCCCCTCGCTCAACGACTACATCCTGCGCGCCGTGCGCCGGCAGATGACGCTCGACGCCGCACGCAAGCTGGCCTCCGTCGAGCCCTTGGACCTGGCGGGCGAGGGCGACGCCCTGTGACCATCCGCAAGGGCGACATCTGGGACGTCGACACCGGCAAGGGAGACCGCACCGTCCTCGTCGTCAGCCTCGACGGACTGGCCGAGGCCTACGGCGCGGCCGTCGTCCTGGTGCTGCACGCGCCCGCGCAGCACCCCGACACGGCGATGAGCGTGCATCTGAGCACGCCGGTCGACGCCTCCGCCGTCGCCGTGAACCTCCTCCAGCTGTCCGTTTCCCGCTTCGAGACGGGCACCTATCACGGCACCATCGGCCCTGAGCAGCAGGAGCAGGTCGACAACGCTCTGCGCGCCGTCCTCGACCTGTGACCGCTGCCGTTTCGGCGCGTCCCGCGCCGCCCGGGGCCGGGGGCGCTGGGCCGTGGTCGTACGTGCCGTCGGTGACGTGGGCGACCGTGACGCCGTCGATGCCCGCCGTGATCGTCTCTCCCGAGAAGCCGAGCGACAGCCGGTGCCAGGTGTCCGCACCGGGGGAGGGCGGGGCGCCGTCGGCCCGGACGGTCGCTCACAGCTCGACATGGCTGCGGCCGGCGGGCACCTTCCGCACCCGGGGACGGCCGCCCGGCACGAACACCTCGACGCGCGCCGGTCCGTCGGCGTTGACGTCGAAGGAGGCCCCCGAGCCGCGCAGCACGAAGTTGCGGACGGCCACGCGGGCGCCGGTCGCCCCGAACAGCATCCGGCCGTCCCGGACCAGCGTGGTCCGGTCCGGTCCCGCGGAGAGGGCGTAGGTGTGGCCGCGCAGACGTACGTTGGCGACCGTATTGGTGCCCGGCAGGGACAGCGTGCCGAACATGAGCGCGGCGGGATCGCCGTCCCAGGGATTGTCCGAGATCAGCTCGTGCAGCCCCTGCACCGCCATCGCGTTGGACCAGGAGTAGGTACGCCATGCGGTGTCGACGGCGGAACCCATGACGGACTGGCCCGGTTCGGGATCGAAGGACTCCGGGAACCAGCCCTCCTTGTCCCAGGCCTCCAGATACATCGCGGTGCTCCGGGCGGCGAACCGGCCCGCGACGTCGTCGAAGCCGTACCGCTTGACGCCGTCGTACACGGTCGCGTTCATGGGCGGCCACACGGCACCCTTCCACTGCTCGGGGGCCGAGCCGTCGCCGTACCGGGAGAAGAAGCGGAAGTGTTCCGAGCCGGGGTGCACCGAACCGCCCGAGCAGTAGGCGGGATCGTTGCGCGCGACGCTCGGGACGACGTACTCGCCCCAGAACTCGTCCGGGTCCAGCAGGTGTTCCTCGACCAGGATCCGTGCGCGTTCCCGCGTGGCGAGGCCCGCGAACAACGGGTAGAAGACGGTCGGTGTGACCACCTCGTTCCATGTGCCGTCGAGGTAGCGGCTCAGATACAGGCCCTTTCGGGGATGCCACAGCCGCTCGTTGAGCAGCTGCCGGATTCTCGCGTGCTGCGCCGCGAACCGTTCGGCGTCCCGCGGCCTGCCGAGCACCCGGGCCATCTTCGCCAGGGTCTCGGCGAGCAGCGCGTAATAGGAGTTCAGTGCCACGTCGGTGAGGTCGGTGTTGTCCCGGGCGTCACCGCTGCCGCCCCGCTTGGCGACCCGGTGGTAAGCGGCGTACACGGGGCTGTCGTCCAGCCCGAGGTGGTTTCCCCGGCCCCCGACGCGGTCCCCGAAGTAGGGGCTCTCCAGCAGCCCGTCGCCGTCGGTGTCCCACTCCGGCAGCAGATCATGGAAGGTGACCAGCGTGGGGTACGCCTGCTCCAGCAGCGAGCGCTCGCCCAGCTTGGTGTACAGCCGCCAGACGGCGTACGCGTGCATCGGCCCGGAGTTCTGCTGGTCGTAGCGCGGGCCGCGCAGCGGAACCTGGTTGGGCGGCGCCGGTGCCTCGAAGACACCGGTCTCGTGCTGGACGGCGAGGGGATGGCTGACGAGGGCCGCGTTCACGGCGTCGAAGGCCGAGTCCCAGCCGGTGAACAGGCCGCCTCCGCCGCCCCAGCCCCACAGGACGAAGGTGCGCCCGTGCTCCTTGTCGTAGTTCGTGTTGAGGGACAGCGCGTCACGCACCGCGTCCGCGGACCGTCCCACCGGCCCCGAACCGGTGAGGTCGCCGGCGCGGACCCGCGCCTCGCGGGCGGCGAGCACCCGCTCCACCTCGCGCGCCTTCGGCACGTCCGCTGCCGGCGGCCGGTCGCCGATCCGGGCGGCGAACGTGAGCGTCCTGCCCTTGCCGAGCCGGTACTTGAGCGCGGCGACCGCGGTGCCCGGCGCGCCGCTGCCGCCGGTCATGGCCGCCGTCATGTCGGCGACCGAGGCGTAACAGCCGGCGCTGTCGGCGGGTTGCGCGGGGGAGAGCCGGATGTGACCGGTGCGGTGCTCCTCCAGCAGTCCCGGTCCGCTGCCCGTCACGCTCTGGCCGTCCAGCGCGAAGTCCGCCTTCTCGCCCCAGGGCGTGCTGAGTTCGAGGACGACGGTGGTGTTGTCGTCGAGCGCGGTGACGGCTCCGACCAGGCCGCTGCCGTCGTCGGTGCGCGCGTACCGGACGCGCAGGGTGCGTTTCTCGGTCTGGGTCTGTGCGTACTTCTGCTCCAGTTGCGCGCGTTTCGCCGTGGCGTCGGCCACCTCGCTCTGCGACCACTCGTCCGGGTGGGCGATGACCTCGCGCAGCGCTTCCAGGTGTGCCGGCATGATCGTGCGGTCGTCGGAGCTGACCGTGACCTCTTTGTAGGCTCCGTCGGGTGTCATGGGGCCTATGCGCCAGAGGTGGTTGGTCATCTTCTCCCGGATCAGTCTGCCCTGCGCGGTGAGCAGCGCGACGCGCAGCGCGAACCGGCTCTCGCCCTCCCCGACGAACAACGCGCCGGTCCACTCCTGCTCCTTGATGCCCGGCATGGCGAACGGCCGCTTGAGCGTGGGATGGACCAGGGTGCCCGCGGCCTCGGGGCCGGCGATGGTTCCCGGGGCGGGCTCGGGGGAGGGCGCAGCGGCCTGTGTGGAGCCCGGGCTCGCCGCGAGGGCGAGAGCCGAACCGGCGATCCCGGCGGCACCGACCGTGCGCAGGAAGTGACGTCTGGGCAGCTGAGGTTGCGTCATGTGGCCTGACCTTTCGGTAGCTCGTTCGAAATACGGAACGTCAATCGGTATATCGGCCATAGATTCACGCAGGAGTATGGAGGACGAGGCGCGGCTGTCAAGGCCGTCGGCGGAGAAATGATCGCTGTGCGAGGGAACCCGTGCTGCGGGTGTTGTCAGCGTATGACGGCGTCACCGCGGAGGAGGGCGTCTCCTAGGGGGCTGAGGGTGTGCAGCACGGCGCCGCCGGTGCGCGTGGTCATGATCAGGCCGGCGTTGCGCAGGACGGTGGTGTGCTGGCTGGCGGACGGCAGGGAGATACCGGCGCGTTCGGCCACCATGGTGGTGGTGGCGGAGTGACGTACGGCGGCGAGGACGGCCGCGCGGGTGCGACCGAGCAGGGGACCGAGGGCGTCCGCGCTCGCGGTGGCCGGTTCTCCCGTGCTCATGGGGTAGATCAGCACCGTGGGTTCCTCGGGCCGGTACATCAGCGCGGGTCCGCCGAAGTACGAGGGGACGAGTACCAGGCCGCGGCCGCACAAAGACACCTCGACGTCGCGCGCGCCGGGCCAGGGTATGTGCAGGACGGGTGACTCCCAGCGCCAGCGCGTGACGAGCGTGGCCAGCAGGCCGTCGACGCCGCCGCGCAGCAGTGCCTCGGCCCGCAGCGCCCGGTCGGCGGTGGCATAGGCCCGGACCTGCGGCCACAGATCGACCAGACTGGAGTCGAAGTAGCGCCGCACATCCCTGGTCAGCGCCTGTCGCGCCGCGGAGGTGCCCTCGGCCAGTTCCCGCAGCCGCCGGTGGGTGCGCGCGGGGGCGGGTAACTGGCCGATGTCGGCGGCCAGTTCCTCGGTGGGTGTCTGCGCGAGCAGGGCGATGCCGGTGTCGAGGTCATCCGACAGCTGCACCAGGAAGTCGGGCAGGAACCCGCCGCGGGGGACCAGGTCGAAGAGGAGACCGGCCCGGATCGCCGCGCCGGCGCGGGTCTGCCGGTGCCACTGCGCAAGGCCCGGCCGTGTCCCGGGCCCGCCGGTCGGCCCGACCCGCAGGCAGCGCATGCTGAACGCGGTCTCCTCCAGCGCGTCGGGGTCCAGGAGGGTGATCCGGCACAGGTCGGCCGCCGTGAAGTGTATGCGCATCACATTCACCGATCTTGGCCTGACCTGGCCCTTTTGGCCAGCCCCCGGCTACTGCTGCTCCACGTGGGCCGCGAACTGGGAGCACCGGACGCACCTCTGCAATTGATCGAATTTGCGTTCGATATCATAGGGGTGGGAGGCGAACGCGATGGCGGATGACGCGCCGGCGTGCCAGGAGTCGACGGTGATGCATGTGCGCTGCCCGGACCGGCTGTCCGAGCAGACGTACCGGCAGGTCCTGGAACTGCTCGCGGATCTCTCTACCGTCGTGCAGGCACTGCCCCCGGCCGCGGCCCTCATGGAACTCAAGGGGGTGCTGCGCTACCACGGGGCCGAAGCGCGGCGGCTCGGGGAGGTCCTGCGCGTGCGCACGATCTCCCGTCTGGGCATCGACGTCCGCGTCGGCATCGGCCCGTCCATCACGGTCGCCGCCACCGCCTCCGGACAGCTCACCGGACCCGGCGGCGTGCTCGCCGTCCCTCCCGACGAGGTCACCGCCTGGCTGGCCGCACTGCCGGTGGAGGCCCTGTACGGCATCAGCGGGCGCGAGGCATCCGCGCTCCGCGACTACGGCATCCACAGCGTCGGTTCGCTGGCCGCGATCCCGCCCGCCACGGTGCAGCGCCTGCTCGGCGGCCGGGCCGGACGGCTCGCCGTGGACCGGGCCCGCGGCATCGACCCCCGCCCCGTCGTCCCGCGCGCTCTGCCCACCACCGCGAGCGTCCAGCACACCTTCGACCGTCACACCCTCGACGGCGCCGCCGTCCGCGCCGCCCTGCTGGAACTGGTCGTCCAGCTCGGTCTGTTGCTGCGCGGCCGTGGTCAGGCCGCCCGCGTCCTGACCCTCACCTTGCGGTTCGCCGACGGCACCCGTTGGCGCAGGACCCGCCGCCTGGCCGAGGCCTCAGCCCACGAAGAGGACCTGCGGGTGACCGCCTACCGGCTGATGGACGCAGCCGGCCTGCAACGCGGACGGCTGACCGGACTCGGCCTCACAGCGCAGGACCTCATCGACGCCGACCAGGTCGCCGAGCAGATCAGCCTGGACGATGCCCGGGAGGCACGCCTGGTCGCCGAGGCCGCCATGGACCGCATCCGCGCGAAGTTCGGCGCGGGCGCCATCGGGCCGGCCGCCATCTTCCGGCACGTATGCTGACGTGCCCCGCTGCCCGGCCGCATCGCCCGCCCGAGGCAGCGGCCGGGTCGGCTCCGTCCCGCTCGGTCACCCTCGGCACCATCGACGCGGCACACCCCACCACTCCGGCCTGACCAGGCGGGCCCGTCGCGCCCGGCTGCGTCACGGCACGTCAGCGCTGGTAGAGCGCGACGATGGTGCCGCTGGCCAGTTGTTGCCTGTCGAGTACGGTGTGGATGTCGTCGGCGGTGGCTCGGTCGGGGAGCGAGACCGGGGCGGGGAGGGCGTAGAGCCGGAAGAAGTACCGGTGGGCGTCGTCGCCGACCGGGGGCTGCGGGCCGCCCCAGCCCCGCTCCCCGAAGCCGTTGCGATGCGCCTGACCGCCCTGAGGCGTCTCGCCGGCGTCCAGGCCCCCGGCGCGCGGGTCGATGCCCGTGACGAGCCAGTGCACGAAGGTCCCGGACGGTGCGTCCGGATCTTCGCACAACAGGGCCAGCTCCGCCGTGTCGTCCGGTACTCCGGACCAGGTCAGGGGCGGAGAGACGTTGTCCGCGTCGTGGGCGTGGCGGCGCGGGATCATGGTGTGGTCGCTGAAGGCTGCGCTGCGGAGTTCGATACCGGCCATGCGACACGGAGTACCCCGCGCGGCCAGGCTCATACGGCCGGATCGACAGCGGGCCCGAGGCGTGGAACAACCGGGACCGTCACATGGCCGACACCCTGGACCGGCTCATGGCGCACCACGGTCCGCAGGCGAAGGCGGTGGTCTGGGAACACAACACACATGTCGGCGACGCGCGGGCCACCGACATGGCCGACGTCGGCGAGGTCAACGTCGGTCAGCTGGTGCGTGAACGCCACATGGGCCGGGGCGTGGTCCTGGTCGGATTCGGCTCGCACTCCGGCACCGTGCTCGCCGCCGACGCATGGGGCGACGTGCCGAGGATCATGGGCGTGCCGCCCGCCCGCACGGGCAGCCTGGAGGATCTGCTGCACCGGGCGGTGCGCGGCGAGCGGGCTCTGTTCGTGTTTCCGCATGTGCAGCTCCAGGGTCCGCCCTCGGCCGGCCGGGCCGAGTGGTTCCACGAGGAGCACGGCCACCGGGCGATCGGGGCGGTGTACCGGCCGCGGTACGACCGTGTCGGCAACTACGTCCCCACGGTCCTGGCCCAGCGCTACGACGCCTTCTGCTATCTCGACCGCACCGTGCGCTCACCCCGCTGCGCCCCTTGGCCGGGGAACCCCGGGAGGGGCAGACCCGGCCCGCGGGCGTGTGACCCTCGGCGCGGTCGGCCCACACGCCGTGATGTCCCTCGCGAGCGCCGTTTCCCGTCCCGCCGGACGGGCACCCGGAGCCGGAACCGCGTATGTCGGCCCCTCCGCTCTGACATCGCCGGAGTGGCGCCAGGCGCGCGGCGACAGAAGCCCGGCCGGACCAGCAGCAGGAGGGCACCGTGAAGCTGGAGGAGTTTCTGGCTCAGGTCCGTGATCGCGGGGAGTACGGCAGCCGGGAGGAGGCCGAGCAGGTCAGCACAGCGGTGCTGCGCGTGCTCGCGACACGGATCACCCCCGAGGAGGCCGACGACCTGGCGGCTCAGCTTCCCGCTCCCCTGGATGACGTGCTGCACCGGGAACGGCGGGCGCCCGCGCCCCTCGGCCTTGAGGAGTTCCTGCGACGCGTGGCCCAGCACACGGGGGCCCGGCCACGGACCGCGGAGTGGGACGCCAGCGCCGTGCTGTCCACCGTCGCCGACGCGGTCTCCGGCGGACAGGTCAACCACCTGCTGTCGCAACTGCCGACCAGTTACGCGGAACTGTTCGGCAGGCCGGGGCTGAGCTGACCGTACTTCTTCAGCGCCTTGTCTCGTCCAGTAGGTGGGCGTCGTTGTTGCGGGTGCTGTTCACGGCCGAGGAGACCGGGCGTGCGTCGAGGTCGCCGTCCGCGGGCCGGGTGAGCAGGGCCCGCAGCTCTTCCGGATCGTCGTGGTGGGGATCGAGCCAGGCGGCGTAGTGGTCGGGGGCGAGGGCGAGCGGCATGCGCGGGTGGACCCGCCCGGCCGCGTCGGTGGCCTCGGTGGTGATGATGGTGCAGGTCATCAGCCAGGCGCCCGGGTCATCGTCGTTCTTGATCCTCGGATTGCGCCAGTACGCGTACAGGCCGGCCAGTGCCATCACCCGGCCGTCGGCGGGGTGGATGAAGTACGGCTGCTTGCGGGTGCGGCCGGTGACGGCATCCTTGATCCTGGTCCATTCGTAGAAGCCGTCGGCCGGGAGCAGGCACCGGTGCCGGGAGAAGGCGCGGCGGTAGGCGGGCTTGTCGTGCACCGTCTCGACGCGCGCGTTGATCATCCGGGAGCCGATCTTCGGGTCGTCGGCCCACGACGGCACCAGGCCCCAGCGCAGTGGCCGCAGCTGCCTGTGTGTCACCGCGCCGGCGCCGCCCTCGCGAGGGGCGCGTTCCAGGACGGCGTACACGTCGTCGGTGGGGGCGACGTTCCAGTTCGGTGCCAGTGTCTCGTCGGGGTGCCAGTCGGTGACGCCGAAGAGGCTGACCAGGTCCTGTGGACTGCGGGTGGAGACATAGCGGCCGCACATGTCGCCACTGTGCCACGGCGGCCTCGGGCCCGCGGCGGGGATCATGTCCGTACCGGTCGCACGGCGGTCACCCGGCTGCCCCGCTCGATTCGACGGCCCGACGAGCTGACACCAGCCTGAGCTTGGGTGCCGTTTCCAGGCGCCGGTACCACCGCATCTCCCCGGGACCTGGACCGGCACTCCATGCCGAGTGTGCCCCTCGCAGATCGCAGCGCCTGGTGAGGGGCACACTCGTTCCCCCGGGCGGCCCGCCACCCACCCGCCCGGGCCTTCGAGGCCCCCGGTGCGCCGCCGTCCCGACAGGCCCTGGGACCCACACGCGAGAACTCCATGGACGCCGCCCTTGCGTCAAACGTTTGACGTTCTTACTGTCGGGGTCGCTCGACTGGCCGACCGGCGGGAGGTGGATGACACATGGTGACGATGCGGGACATCGCCACGCGCTGTGGTGTCTCCATCTCGGCCGTCTCCCTCGTGCTCAACGATCAGCACGAGGGACGCGTGAGCGCCGAAACCGCCGAACGCATCCGGCAGGCGACCGAAGAACTCGGGTATCTGCCCAACCTGGCCGCGAGGGGACTGCGGACGCGGCAGACCCACACACTGGGCCTGCTGTCCGACGGTGTCGCGAGCGTTCCCTTCTCGGGGCAGATGCTGGCCGGCGCACAGTCCAAGGCGTGGCAGGAGGGATACGTCCTCCTCCTCGTCGACATGGCCGGAAATCCGGACATGGAAGCGCCGGCGGTGCGGTCCCTGCTGCAACGCAGCGTCGAGGGGCTGATCGTGGCCGTCGACTACCACCGTGAGGTCGATCTGCCGCTGCTTCCCCGGCCTGTGCCCCAGGTGATCCTGGGCGGCCGGCCGCGGGGCGGACACGCCGACTGGGTCGTGCCCGACGAGAGGGCCGGCGCGCGGGCGGCGACCCTGCATCTCATCGAGGCCGGGCACCGGCGGATCGCCTTCTGCAACCTCATCGCACCGGCTTTCGCCATCGCCGAGTCGCTGCGCCGCGAGGGATATGAGAAGGCACTGGCGCAGGCCGGTCTGTGCCTCGACGAGTCGCTTGTCGTGGAGGCGTGCGAACCGAACGCATCCGCCGCGCGGGAACCCGCTCGCCGGCTCCTCGGCCGCAGTGACCGGCCCACGGCGGTGTTCTGTTTCTCCGACCGGCTCGCGCTCGGTTTCTACCAGGCGGCGGCCGAACTCGGCCTCGACATCCCGAGGGACCTGTCCGTCGTCGGCTTCGACAACCAGCAGAACTTCGCCGAGAACCTGTTCCCCGGGCTGACGACCGTCCAGCTTCCGCACTACCAGATGGGGGTGAGCGCGGCGGAGAAGGCGATCGCCCGGCTGCGGGGAGACGGGGGCGCAGGCCAGACCGGCCACCTCGTCCCCTGCCCCTTGGTCGTCCGGGACTCGGTCGCGCCCCCCAGCGCTCGGCTGCCCAAGAAATTAACGGCACGCCGAGGGACCCGCGCGGTCTGATCCCGCCCGGCCCCCGACGGCGCGCACACCACCTTCCCACCGGTTGCTCCGGCGGGCCGAGCCTGCCCGGACGACGGCAGGCCGGCATCAGCACCCCCGTTCAATGACGAGTCGAGAGGGAGCTTCGACATGAGAGCTCGACCCACGGCACGGCGCTGCCTCAGCGTCTGTCTGTCCACCACGATCGCCCTGGCCGTCGCCGCCTGCGGAGGCGGCACCGGTGAGAAGTCCGACGGGACCTTCACGATCCTGCAGTACGAGGACCAGACCTCGGCGCAGGCTCAGGGCTGGCAGAAAGCGGTGGCGATCTTCAAGAAGCGGCACCCCGGCGTGACGGTGAAATTCCAGACGACGAGTTTTGACGCGATGCGCCAGAACGCGAAGATCACGCTGTCCGGAAACAACGTCCCCGATGTGGTCGAGTTCAACAAGGGCAACGCGGACGGCGGCCAACTGGCCGGCCAGGGCCTGCTGCAGCCGTTGACGGACGAGGCGAAGGCACGGGGCTGGGACAAGAAGGTGACGGGCGCGATGGCCGCGTTCGCCCGGTACGACCAGAACGGGCTGGCCGGGTCCGGTGACTGGTACGGCGTCCCGAACGTCGGCGAATACGTGACCTTCTACTACAACAAGAAGATGTTCGCGGACGCCGGCATCACCAAGCCGCCGACGACCCTGGCCCAGCTTGAGGCCGACATGGACAAGCTGAAGTCCGCAGGTCACCTGCCGATCTCCAGTTCCGCCAACACCAGCCAGGGCTTCAACCAGATGTGGCTGTGGTACTCGCTGGTCTCCGCCTCGGCGTCCCGGCAGCAGATCGACGACTTCATGTTCCTCAAGGGCGACGTGAACGTCCGCTCCGGCCCCTGGAAGCAGGGAACACGGACGTTTAAGGACTGGATCGACAAGGGATACGTCGGCGACAAACTCGGCGGCCTCTCCTACGAGCAGGCCATCGTCAACTTCCTCCGTGGCGACGCCGCCATGCTGATGTGGAACCAGAGCCAGTTCTCCCGTATCCGCAAGGACGCGGACTTCTCGTGGGGATACTTCACGCTGCCGGGCGCCGAGCAGGTCATGGGCTCCTCGGGACATCTGTGGGGAGTGCCGACGAAATCGAACGACAAGGACCTCGCGTACGACTGGATCGACATCACGTTGAGCGCGCAGGTCCAGAACGACATCGGCAACCAGGGCGGCCTGCCGCTGGCGGGTGACGCCTCCGCCATCAAGGACCCGGTGACCCGCCAGTACACGGAGCAGTTCGACGACCTGGTCAAACGGAACGCCATGTCGTTCTACCCCGACTACCCGGTGCCCGGCTTCCTCGACTTCATGCAGAACCATATGCAGGCCATGTCCAACAAGAGCGAGACGGCGGACGCCTACCTGACGGCGCTGCAGAAGTTCTACGACGACGGCAAGAAGACCGCCACCGAGCAGTAGACGCCGGACGTGCCGGGACCGGACAGCGCGACCTCGGCACGTCCCCCGCAGAAGAGAGACCCCATGTCAGCACTGGTCCCCGACCGGCGTCTGCCCAGGAGAAGGCGCAGCAGATCCGGCTCGTACTGGCTCTATCTGGTTCCCATCGCCGCCGGCTTCGCCGTCGTCGTCGCCGCGCCGTTCGTGATGAACATCGTCCTCAGCCTCTACCAGTGGAAGGGAGGCATGGCGCCGAAGCACTGGTACGGCCTCGGCAACTACCTGGACCTGATGCACGACGCGGACTTCTGGCACTCGTTCCGGAACTCGCTGTTCATGATCATCGCCATCGTCGTGGTCCCGACCCTGATCGGCGTCGTCCTCGCGGCGGTGCTCTTCGACTACATCGGCAAGACCTTCGGCAGCCGGGCCGCGAGCTTCCTGCGTGCCACGTACTATCTGCCGCAGATCCTGCCGATCGCGGTCGCCGGCTTCATCTGGAGCACGATCCTCGACCCGCGGCAGGGCTCGATCAACACGTATCTCCGCTCGATCGGCATCACCTCCGGACCCGACTGGCTCGGTGACCCCCATCTGGCGCTGTACTCCGTGATGCTCATGCTCATCTGGCTCCAGATCGGCTACCCCGTGGTGGTCTTCATGGCCGCGCTCCAGCGGGTGGACCCCGAACTCTACGAGGCGGCCGAACTGGACGGAGCCGGCTGGCTGCGGCGGTTCCGCGCGATCACGGTGCCGCAGATCCGGCCCGAGGTGTTCTTCGTGGTTCTCACCGCGACCGTGGGTGCGCTGAAGGTGTTCGCCCCCATCCTCATTCTCACCGGCGGTGGCCCGGAGAACTCGACGGTGGTGCCGTCCTATTACGCGTACCGCAACTTCTTCGAACTCTCCCGCGTTGGCTACGGCGCCGCGATCGCCACCTTCATGTCGGTGGTCATCTTCGTCATCGCCGCCCTGCTCATCGTGTGGCAGCGCCGCTCCGAACGCCAGGAGGGCTGACATGAAGGCCCAGACCCCGCCGGCACCCCCGGTCGTGGCGCCGGAGCCCCGCCCCGATGCCCACCCCGTCGAACGGGGCCGGCGAGGGCGCCACCCCCTGCGATGGCTCGTCCTGCTGATGACCGTGGCCGTTGCCGTGGTCATGCTCGCGCCGTTTCTGCTTCTGGTCCTCAACGCCTTCAAGACCAGCGCGGACTACTCGACGCACGGGCCCCTCTCCTGGCCGAGCACGTTCACACCGGACGCGTTCTCCCGCTATCTGTCGCTCGTCGACTTCCCGCTCGCGCTCGGCAACTCCGTGCTCATCTCGGGCTGCGTCGCCTTCCTGGGCGCCGCGCTGTCCCTCATCAGCGCCTACGCCATCGGCATCGGCAAGGTGCGGTGCAACGGCGCGATCCTCGTCCTGCTCCTCCTCGCCACGATGGTGCCGCAGGAGGCGCTCATCTACCCGCTGTTCTACGGCGCGGAACGGGTGGGACTGCTCAACAGCGTCTGGTCCGTGGTGATCGTCTTCACCGTGCTCCAGGCCGCGTTCGGCACCTATCTGCTCGCCAGCGTCATGACCACCCTGCCCAAGGAACTCCTCGAAGCGGCCGTGATCGACGGCGCGTCCCGGTGGCAGATCCTGCGGCGGGTCGTCTTCCCCGTCCTGCGGCCTACGCTGTCCGTCCTCGTCGTGTTCTTCTTCATCTGGACGTGGAACGAGTTCTATCTCCCGCTCATCCTGCTCAACGACCCGTCGGCACAGACGGTACCGATCACCCTGGCCACACTCCGCGGCCAGCATTCGATCGACATCACCGTCCTCAACGCGGGGTCGCTGCTCTCCCTTCTGCCCACACTCGTCTTCTTCCTGGTCTTCCAGCGGACCCTCAGCCGAGGTGTCACCGCAGGAGCCGTCAAGTGAGCGCGCACACCCGGCCGTTCGCCGCCGTGTCCGCGCACCCGCACCGTCCGAGGAGCATACGTGTTCACCCACTGGAGTGCCCTGAGCCCGAACAGGGGCGTTCGCAGCCGGTCCATCAACGCCGAGAACCGCACCGGTGCGGCCGGCGGCGCAGGCCGGGCGGCATCGGCGCTCGGCCCCGGCCGCAAGGGGGCGGCCTACCTGCCCCTGCCCGCCGGTGAGTCACTCACCCTCGCGGAGATCGAAGGGCCCGGCGTCATCCGGCACATCTGGATCACCGTCGCCGACCGGACCGCCGACGGTGGCCCGTTCGTCCTCCGCGACCTGGTGCTGCGCGCCTACTGGGAAGGCTCCGAGGTGCCCGCCGTCGAGGTCCCCCTGGGCGACTTCTTCTGCAACGGGTTCGCCACCCGTGCCCTGGTGACGTCCGTTCCGATCGTCGTCGCTCCGACGGGAGGCATGAACGCGTACTTCCCGATGCCCTTCCGCAGTCACGCGCGACTCACGCTGGAGAGCCAGCACGGCGCCGATCTGCCCCATGTCTTCTACCAGGTGGACTACACCACGGGCGACGAGATCGGCGCGGACACCGGCTACTTCCACGCCCAGTGGCGCCGCTCGAACGGATCCACGCCGCTGGGTACTGACCATGTCGTGCTCGACGGAGTGCGTGGCCGTGGAACCTACGTCGGCACATATATCGCTCTGGCCTCACTGCACCGGTACTGGTGGGGCGAAGGGGAGGTCAAGTTCTTCGTGGACGACGACGAGGAACTGCCGACCCTGTGCAGCACGGGCCTGGAGGACTACGCCGGCGGCGCGTGGGCGTTCCAGGACGAGTTGCGCAACGACCCGGAACCCAAGGTGCTCACCTTCAACGCCCCGTACTCCGGCTACCCCTACCACTCGGCGCGCGACACCACGAAGGCGTCGCCCTTCGCAACCCATATGCCGCCCATGCACGGCCTCTATCGCTGGCACCTGCCGGACCCGGTGTACTTCGAGGAGCGGCTGAAGGTGACGCTGCAACAGATCGGCGCATGGGACCACGGCCTGTTCGAACGCCAGGACGATGTGAGCACCACCGCGTACTGGTATCAGGACGCACCGGACGGCCCCCGTGCCCCGCTGCCGCCCGCTGCCGAGCGCCGGCCTCGCTGAGCACACGTACCGGCGGAAGCGAGCGGTGGGGACGCGGCCGTGGCGCTGCGCCCGGTGGCCGGCGGGCTTGCCGGCCGTGCGGTGCCGGCCGGTCCCGGGTGGGTCGCCGCGGCCCGGACGGTGCGCAGGGCGGGCGGGAGGTGGTCCTGGCCGGGGCCGGCCAGGGCCAGACGCAGGGCGTTGGGGATGTGCGACCCGATGGCGAACGCCTCACCGGTGGAGACGAGAATGCCCTGGTCGGCGAGGCGGTGGGAACCAGCAGGGGACGGTGCACGGCGGCTTCCTGGTGGAACTCGCGGACGCCGCGATCGGCACCGCTCACTCCACGCTGATGGCGCCGGGGGGAGTCGTTCACCAGCACCGTGATGACCCTGCGCGGCGACCGGGCCGTCGGCCGCTGACCTGCCCGGTACGGCCGCGCTCGCCCCACGTGGCGATCTCGTGCCAGCCCTGGGGCGGTGGTAAACACCCCTCGGGCAGGGTGTGTTGCGGACAGGCCCCCGGCCCGATCCCGTCGTGGTGATGGTCAGGGCGAAGGCGAACCGCCAGCCGACCAGTCCGGCGAGCAGGGTACCGGCTGGCACACCCATGCAGAGGGCGACCGTCGAGCCGCCCATGGCGACATCCAATCGCTTATCCTTGACACACATGTCAAGGTCCGGTCGGAGCGGCACCGATCCGGACGTGAGGGTGGTCATATGCGCATCGGCGAACTCGCCCGGCTGACGGAGACGCCTCCGCGCCTGCTGCGTTACTACGAGAAGCAGGGCCTGCTCACTCCGGGCCGCGAGGCGAACGGCTACCGCGACTACGACGACTACCTCGTCGACCGGGTCCTGCAGATCCGCGGTCTCCTGGACGCCGGGCTGCCCACACGGATCATCAAGCAGATCCTGCCCTGTCTGGACAGCCCGCGGACGATCCACTTCGCCGACGCCACACCGGAGATGATCGCCACGCTGGAGTCCGAGACGGAGCGGATGGCGCGTCGGATCCAGTGCCTGACCCGGAACCGCGACGCCATCGTGGAGTATCTCGCAGCGGTCAAGCGCCTTGCCTGACAGGGCGGTTGACGATACGAGCGATGCGGCCCGCCGGCCGGCTTGACCCTGACACCAGTGTCAAGGTCGCACGCTGAGGCCATGACCGATTCCGCCATCCGGCACATCGAACGCGGCGACGGCACACCCGTCGTCCTGATCCACGGCTACACCGTCGACCACCGCGTGCTGCTCCCCCTCGAACCCGCCTTCGCCGACCGTCCCGGGTGGCGGCGGCTCTACCCCGACCTCCCCGGCCACGGCACCAGCCCCCGACTGCCGGGCACGACCTCCGCGGCCGCTCTGGCCGACGCCGTCTTCGAGTGGATCGACGCCGAGGTGGGAGGGCGGCCCTTTGCCGTGCTCGGTCAGTCGTTCGGCGGGCAGCTGGCGAGGGTCGTGACGGCGCGGTTCGGCAAGCAGGTGCTGGGCTCGGCGCTGCTGGTACCGGTCGTGCGCTGGGGCGCCGACCGGACCCTGCCCGAGACGACCGTGGTCGCATGCGACCACGACCTCCTCAACCGGCTCCCGGCAGACGAACGCGACCTCTTCAGGGCCGTCATGACCCGTCACACCAAGCGCAGCTGGGACCTCTTCGAGCAGTACGTCCTGCCGGGCTGGCGGGCGCACGACCCGGCGGCCGCGGCCGAACTCGAAGCCGACTTCCTGCTGCCGCACTGGCCCGAGCACCAGGCGCCGGAGCACCACGGCCGGCACCTGCTGATCACCACCCGACAGGACGCCCTGGTGGGATGGCACGATCAACTCGCCCTGCTCGACCACTATCCCCGGATGGCGGCGACCGTGCTCGACGGCGCCGGCCACAACCCTCAGGTCGAGCGCGCCGAGGCAGTCCGGAGCGTGTTCGGGGCCTGGCTCGACGAACTGTCCCGGCCGGTCCCGGGGGAGTAGCGGCCCATCGTCTGCCGCTCCCCGGGACGGCCGACGGTCGAGGCGGACGCTAAATCCTGTTGCCGTGCCCAACCCGGAACCGGATGATGTCAGCGCCGATCAGACATGATCTACCGAGGACGATGAGTGACTGAGAACGATGAGCAGCGCCAGACCCTGACGAACGCGCACGGTGTGCCCGTCCTGACCTACGAGCGCGGTGTTCGTGAGGGGCACCCGTGGGCGGACCTGGTCGAAGTGGTCGGGCCCGACCCCGTGGACACCATCGTCTCCGAGATGTCCGGATGGGCTGTGTCGGCGTCCGCGGAACTCGGTGAGCAACTGCTGCGGCATGGTGCCCGGGTGATGCGGCACGCCCACGAGATGCGAAGGGACCTGATCGCCTCTCCGCCACCGGCCGACTGGTCGGCCCGCCCCCTCGGCGACGGACTGCGCCTGGTTCCTTGCGACCGCGCCGCCGAGGCGGTCTTCCCGGCATGGCGAGCCGCCTTCCCGGCCGGCCACCCCGACCACCACCCGGCCAGCGACGAACAAGCACTGAAGGAGCGTCTTGCCCCGCTGCTGGCGGGCTCTGTCATCGGTCCGGTCCTCGCGTGCAGTGCCTTGGTGGTGGACGAGGCGGATCATGTCGTCGCCGGCGCGATCATCACCGACCGCGACGGCCTGCCCTGGATAGCGGATGTGTTCCGCCGGCCAGGGGCCCGTTACGCCGGACTCGGCGCCGATCTGCTGCGTCGCGTACTCAGCGCTGCCGCGGCCGACGGGCTGACCGATGTCTCCCTCGTCGTGAGCGACCAGAACCCGGCGCGCCGCGTGTACGAGAAACTCGGCTTCCAACTGACCGCCACAGCGCTGACCGTCGTGGTGCCGTAGGCCCCACGACAGACCCTCGGCCCGGCTTGCCGGGCGCCCGCCGCCGGGATCCGCTCTGCCTCAGGCGGCCTCAACAGGACGAGCCGGGCGCCCGCCGCACGGCCAGCAGGGCCACGTCGTCCTCGTTGTCCGGTGGGCGCGCCCGTGCCAGCACCTGGTCCATGAAGGACTCCAGCGGACGGTGGGCCAAGGACGCCGCATGCCGGCGCAGGCGGCTCAGACCCTCGTCCAGGGCATGGCCCGGGGACTCGATCAGACCGTCGGTGTAGAGGAGCAGGGTCGACCCGGGCGGCAGCTCCGTCGTCGCGTCGGGGCGGACCTGACCGGCCGCGACGCCCAGCAGTACCCCGTGTCCGCCGGTCAGATAGCGGGCCACCCCCTCGTGGGTGACCAGCAGCGGAGGCGGGTGGCCCGCATTGGTCCAGGACAGCTCGCACCGGCCGGTGTCGGTCACCGTCATGCGGGCGAAGACCAGCGTCGCCATGGAGACCTCCGCGATGTCCAAGGTGGCCTGGTCGAGCCATTCCACGATCTTGCTGGGCGGCTCCGTCTGGGACAGCGCATACGCGCGGAGCATGCTGCGCAACTGCGCCATGCCGGCCGCCGCGTCCAGGTCGTGGCCGACGACGTCGCCGATGACGAGGGCGGTGGCGCCGTCCGTCAAGATGAACGCGTCGTACCAGTCGCCGCCGACCTGGGAGGCGTCCGGGGCGGGCAGGTAGCGGGCGGTCATGCCGAGGCCGGGCGCGCGCGGCAGCTTCGGCAGCAGATGGCGCTGCATGGTCTCGGCGACCTTGCGCTGCCTTTGGTAGAGGCGGGCGTTCTCCAGGGCGAGACTGGCGCGGCGGGCGATGTCCTCCAGCAGGGCGGTGTCGGTCGCGGTGAATTGTTCGGGCTGGTCGGCGCGGCCGAGGGTGAGGGCGCCGAGGACGTCGTGCAGGCCGCGGAGGGGGACCACGACGGCCGAGCGTATCCCGGTCGCCTCGAACAGACGCCGCTGCTCGACGGCAATGCCGGAGTCCGGCGGCCTTTGATAGTTCTTGGGACCGGCGAGGGAGGACGCGACGCCGCGCAGGGCGCGGGCCAGGGGCATCGAGGACTCCTGCGGCACCGGCGGCATGGGCCCCTGCAGATCCTCCCGGAACCGCACGGTGCCACCCTCGGCATGGGCGACCGCGAAGCGCCACACGTCGTTCTGCTCGTCGATCAGGTCGATGACGGCCCAGTCGGCGAGCCGGGGTACGACGAGGCCGATGAGGCGGCGCAACGCCTCGTCGATGTCCAGGGTGGAGGTCAGCAGGGTGGTCGTCTCGGCGAGCAGCGCAAGCCGTTCCAGTTCGGACAGCCGCCCGCTCGCCGGTGTCCGCTGGACGGGCCGCCCGGCGGGTCCTGCGGAGTGGAAGAGGACGAGCGTGGCCGACGGGCGGATGCCGAAGTCGCAGGGAGTGGCCAGCCATGCCACCGGCAGCAGCGTGCCGTCGCCGCGCTCGAACCACTCGTCGGCGCCCTGCTCCGTGCGCCCAACGAGCATGGCGTTCCGGATCCGGCACTGGGCCCTCGGCACGGGCTCCCCGCAGCTGTTGCGGTGCAGCAGGTCGTGAGCGTCCCGGCCGACCAGGCTGGCGGCAGGGCGGGCCAGTAGTTCCTCGCCGCGCGCGTTGACGGCGACGATGCAGCCCTGCTCATCCGCCAGGTAGGCACCCGCGCCGAGCGCGTCGAGGGCCCTGGCCACCGTCTCCTGAGCACCACCGAGGCCCACCATGATCCGCCTCCCGTCGCAGGAAGGGAAAACCTCCGCCCCCTCGGGGTTCCCCCAGGACCAGCGGTGAAGCCGTCACCGCGCCCGCAGCCGTACCCGCAGCCGGCACGACGGGCACCGCCGGCGGGGCGCGAGGTCACCGCCGTGCGGATCACCGGGCCGGCCTGTGACCGCTTGCGGCCCGCGGAACCGCCGTTTCAGTGCCGGCCGGCGGGAAACTCCGAGAACCCGTTCCGAGTCCCTTCATGGGAGAGAGGCAGACATCACGTCATGCGATTCCGCAACCGCCGGGAAGCCGGCCAGGAACTCGGCCTTCGGCTCATGGAGTGGGCATCCGAGGGCGAGCTTCCCCATCCCCTCGTCCTCGCGCTGCCCCGAGGCGGTGTGCCGGTGGCCGCCGAGGTCGCCCGGGCCCTCGGGGCGCCGCTGGACGTGCTCGTCGCGCGGAAGATCGGTCTTCCCGGCCGGCCGGAGACGGGTATCGGCGCGCTCGTGGGCGACGACCCGCCGCTGTTCGACCGGCGGGCACTGGAGATGCTCGGCCTCAGTGAGGACCGCCTCGTCGAGGACGTCGCCCGTGAACGCGAGGTGCTGAAGCGCCGCGCCCTGCTCTACCGGGGCGGCCGGCCCGCGCCCGACGTCCAGGGCCGCACCGTCGTCCTCGTCGACGACGGACTGGCCACCGGCGCCACCGCACGCGCCGCCCTCCGACACCTTCGCCGTCTGGAACCCACCCGGCTGATCCTCGCCGTCCCGGTCTGCGCTCCCGAGACCGCCACCGAGATGCGCTCGGAAGCCGATGACGTCGTCTGCCTGCAGCGGCCCTCGGACTTCCGGGCGGTCGGCCTCTGGTACGACGACTTCGAGCAGGTGAGCGACGACGAGGTCATCCGGCTCCTGGACGAACTCAGGATCTCGACATCCGGCACATGAACGCATACGTGTCAGGTCGCGCCCCCGGTGGCACGCCCCGAGGGCAGCAGCTCGCGGATGTCCGCGGGCAGTGCCCCGGACACGTGCTCCATCAGCTCCGGAGCGAGGGCGGCGTCAAGCACCTCCAGCACGGCGCCGGCCTCGCGCAGAGCCGTGTCCTCGTCCGTTCCGGTTCGGCCCGCGATGCGCCCGGCGAACGCGGTCAGGCCGAAGCGATCCGCAGCGGACCTCGACGCCCCCGTGGCCGCCGGGTCCGTCACCTCCCGGATCGAGGCGGCCGATTCCGGCGGAAGCCGATCGGCCACGTGAGCGGCGAGCCCGGACGGCAGCCGCTCGGCCAGTGTGGTCAGCACCGCCCGCGTGGCCCGCTCGGCAGGCCCACGGCCGGGCCATCGCGTCAGAGCCTGCACCTTTCCGACCCATTCATCATGCTGCATGAGGGCCATGTCCTTTCCTCAAGCCGGCCGGTGGGGCTTCCGGGTCTCCTGCTGGGCGGCGCTGAAACAGGGCCGGACGCGTACTCAGGAACCGCCGAGCAGCTTCGCCAGACGGGCGGCGTGCTCGTCGTCCATGGCCACGCCGGTGTTCTCCGGCCTGCTCAGCCAGTCGGCGGCCTTGGCCAGGCAGTCGTCGGTCTGCGGCCGTGTCAGGCCGGGTCCTTCGAGCAGCGCGGCCAGAACGTGCCCGGCGTACCGGCACCCGGCGTAGGTCTCCAGCCAGCCGAGCGCCATGTCCACGACGGCCGCCCGCTCGGTCTGTTCGGACGCGGGCAGGCGCGGGTCCAGGAGCGGCCCCAGGATGGCCCCGGTGAAAGGCGAGAACCCGTCTTGCTCATCGAGCCACTTCCGGGCCCGCGCCGCGACGGCGCCCGCACGGTCAGGGTCGAGATCCGTCCGGGCCAGCAGAGCGCGCAGCACCTTCTTCCCCCGCGAACTGATCGGCTCTCCACCGCAAGCCTCTTGAAGCGCGAGGTCCACGAGGACGGCTCGTGTCGCCTCCGGGAGCGGCACCAGTCCCAGCCGGCACAGGGCCGGGAGCTTCTCCTTCGCCAGCACCATATGGCCGTGGCCCACGCAGTCCAGCACCCGCTCCACGGTTCGCCGGCGGAGTTCCTGGTCGGACACCCGGCAGCCGGGCAGGCGCTTCAGTATCCGCTGCGCATTCTCGGCGGTGTGGTGGATCTCCAGCCAGTCCAGGGCGAAGCGCAGGCCCTCGGCCTGGGGCTCCTCGGCCAGACCCGGGCAGATCAGCAGGGCTTCCAGCACGAACGACGCCGTGTTGCCAAGGGCGTTGTCGTGCTCGGAGAGCCATGCGAGGGCGAGCGGCGCGGCGCGCGCCCCGACCGCCGGGTGCTTGAGCAGGGGTTCCAGGACAAAGCGTGCCTGAGGCGACGTGCCACGTGTGCCTGCGGTGAGCCAGCCGAGCGCCGCGCCGACGGTGTCGACTCCCGTACCGTCGGCCAGAGCGCCGGAGTCGTTCAGGGCGATGCGGGCGTCCAGGGGGAGCAGATGCTGGAGCACGTAGGAGATGTTCGGCGACTCGGCGTGGTCCCTGAGCCAGGTGAGGGCGTGCCGGGCAGCCGTCTCGCTGTGGGGGTCGAGCCTTGGATGAGCCAGCAACGGCTGGAGGACGAAGCTGGCGTCGTCCCCGCTCAGATTGGCGGGCGAGTCGAGCCAGCGGACCCCCGCCGCACAGTGCCGGTCGGCGTCCGGCAGTCCGCGCCGCTTGAGCAGCGGCGCGAGGACCCACTTGGCGACATCCTGCGTGCCGTGCTGCCCCGTGGCCAGCCACCTCACCGCGTGCTCCGCGGCACTTGCGGCCGCACCGGGGGAAAGTTCCGTGTTCTCCAGCAGCCTGCGCAGCACGAAGTAGGCGTCCCCGCGCCGACTGTGCTCCGCAAGCCAGGCGAGGGCCGGGCCGACGGCGTCGTATGTCCCGCCGGGGACGGGGACCCGAACGAGCAGGGGGTCCAGTACGAACGTCGCCTCGTGCGAGGTGCCGTGCTCCGCGAGCCATGCACAGGCGAGGCCGGCAACCGTGTCGGCGGGTTTTCCCCGCAGGGCCGGGTGTTCCAGCAGCCCCCTCAGCACGAACGAAGCCATGGGTGAAGTGCCGTGGCTTGCAAGCCAGTTGAGGGAGCGGTCGATGACACCCCTCGTCCGGCTGCCGTCCAGGTCGTCCCGTTTGAGCAGCTCGGCGAGGACGAAGGTGGCGGTATCGGCGTCGGGATGGAGCCTGAGCCAGTCGAAAGCGAGCTTCAGCGCCCTGCCCCTGTGGTCGTCTGCAAGGTCCTCACGGCACAGGAGCGCGCGCAGCACATGGGCGGTGGCGGCTGCCGGCAGCCGCCGGCCGGCCACACCGAGGCCCGCGTCGACCGCCTGTGCGATGCGGTCCTCGGGCAGATCGCTTCGGGCCAGCAGCGCACTGGCGAGGGAAAGACTCCCTTTCAGCACAGGGTGCCGCAGCCATTCGACCGCTTCCTCGGCGGCCTTGTCCAGGTGCTCGGCCGATACGCCGGGTGCCCGGAGCAGGGCTTCGAGCACCGGACGTACCTCGTACAGCTGGTGGCGGTTGTCCGCCTGCCACGCCAAGGCGGCCGAAGCGAGACGTGCCGGAACGGCGTCGGAGGTGTTGCGGATCGCGTTGGCGAACAACGTGCGCGCCGGGCGCGGGCCCTCGGCCTCGGCCCGCCCCAGCCAGGGCCGCACCAGTGTGTCCCATGACGCGATGACCCCGGACTGCCACGGCGGTCCGGACAGCAGGGTCAGCAGGGTCCGGCCGGTCTCCTCAAGATCGGCCTCGGCCGCCAGCCGTTCGGCGGGGCCGCTCCGGTCCGCGAGCCACTGTGCGCAGACCCGGCGCACATCGTCGCGCACAGCCGGATCGAGGTCGGCCGACCATCGCCGTACGGTGTCGGCGGCGAGCCGGAAGGTGTGCGTGCTCGTGAGGAACGCGGAGAACATCCGTGCGGCGGCGTCGGCTTCCAGCCGCCCCGCTCTCGGAAGCAGCGCCTGCTGGAGGAGTTCGTCGGCCACGAAGTCATGGATGACATCGAGTACATCGCCCTCGGAGGCGAAGAGCCAGCCCAGCTTGCACAGATGCCCGACGACGCCGATCCTGCCGGCGTCGAAGCCGCGGTCCTGGTGCAGATCGAGGAAGGCGCCGACGGCTGCCTCCACCGCCTTCTTCTCCTGAGGGCAGCAGGAGGCGGCGACCGCGGAGGCGAGGAGATCGGTGCGCGAGTCCCTGAGTTCTTCTCCGGTGCGCTCCCGCAGCCAGTACGACAGATCCTGGACGCTGCGCAGCCCCGACAGGTCCAGCGCCTCCTGACCGCCGTCGCCCACGCGTGATTCGATGGCCCGCGCGATCAGCAGGGTGAGCACCGGACGGTGCCCGCAGACGGCGGCGATCCGCTCCGTGCCGTAGGCATCCACGGCCTTCCTGGCGACGCTGTTGATGATCCGGGTGGCGACGGCCTTCTGGTGCTCCCCTTCCTGGGAGACCTCCACCTGGTCGAGAAACCGGAGACGCCCCAAGGCCTCGGCGCGCGGTACCGCTCCGGGACGCAGCGAGGCGATGCACGCCAGCCGGGCCGATGACGTGCTCTCTTCCCTCACTTCGTCCGCGAAGTCGAAGAGGTCCAGATGCTCATACCCGTCGAGGTAGTCGAGCACGAGCAGGACGTCCCTGTTCCGCGCGTGCATGTCGCGGACGACCCCGGTCAGTTCCTCCGCCGTGATCGGCTTCTTCGGTGCCAGGTGCAGTACGGTCCAGCCCTGCCGGTCGGCTCGGGCCGCCACCTCGAAGCAGGTACGTGTCTTGCCGGTCCCCGCGGCGCCGACGAGCACCACCCCCAGTGACTTCGAACCCGGTGCGGAAGCCGCCGTCAGCCGCGTCAGGAGATTGTCCGGATCCGCCTGGTGGCCCTCGCCGGGGCTGACGAAACGGATCTGGTCGTCCGTCAGGTACTTGTCGCGGTTGGAGTTTCTTGTGAGGGTCTGCCGGTGGGTGCGGATGCCACTGGGCAGCGGCGGCAGGCCGACATCGGCGAGGTCGTCGGGGCGCAGGCCGCCGCAGCCCAGCAACTGCTCCAGCCGGTGCAGTTCGCCGGGCGTGACGCGGTCCTGGAGGCCGTCGATCCGGGCCGCGGTGAGAGCGGCGCCGTCGGAGGCATAGTGCCTGATGACGACGCCGATGATCCGCCCGCGGCTGAAGACCGCCGCCCCCGACATGCCTTCCCACGGCTCGTACGGTGCACCGTCCGTGGCATCCGTGCCGTCCCTGCCGTCCGTGCTGCCTGTGCCCTGCCGTCTCGTCGTTCGGCGAGGGTCGTCGTCCGGTGAGGGAGGCCGCACGATCTTCAGGTCGAGGGTGCGTTCCCGTCGGTTGGAGAGCGGCACACAGGTGGCCTCCGCGGCCTCCAGGTCCCGGTAGACGCCCTCGCGGAGCTTGAAGAGCGGAAAGCCGAAGGCCATGCATTCGACGCGGGCGGCGCCCTCGCCGACACAGCCGAACGACGCGGGCGCCGTCGCGGGTGCGGGGGGCGGGAAAGAGGCGGCGTGAACCGGGGAGGGAACGGAAGGGCCCGAGGCCGAAGGGGTGAAGACGAGCACGGCGACATCGATCTCGGCGTTCGACCACCCCACCGACGCTTCGTAGCCGGCCTCGTCCTGCCGGTCTGCGTTGAACCGCACGCGCACGCCGGTCGCTCCGTCGAGCGGATGCCATGCGGTCAACACCCTGCCGTCGGCGACGAGATAGCCGGAGGCCCGTCCGCCCCTGCCCGCCGCGCGGCTGACGATCACCTCCGCGATACGGCCGGGTGCGTCCCACCCCGTGGCCCTGTGTCCGGTGACGTCAGCGTTCGCCATCTACCTCGTCACCGGAGATCAGGGGCGAGCGCGTCGTTCCGTCCTGTGCCACCGTCTTGGGATGCAGCGTGAGCTTGAGCCGTTGGGTGGTGGATCGGGCCGACTTGCCGTCCGTGCCCGCCTCGACGACCCAGAACCGCACCTTGCCGTTCGCGCCTCCTTCGCGTGAGACCGCGACGGTCGCCTCGACCTCGACGGGTCCCACCTCGAACTGGAGGGCGTCGCCCGCCTCCGCGCCCTCTGCCGCCGCGGCCTTGAGTTCCTGTCGCAACTGACGCACCAGCTCCGCCAGTTCGACCCCACGTTCCCCGTTCGCTGCCATAGCGGGGATTGTAAGGGGCCGGACCCCGCGGCGAACCGACCGAGACGGACGCGGTGTCGCGCCTGGCGGCTGATCAGGATGTAGTCGCGCTCACCGGCAAAGAGTTCGTCGGAGTTCAACGCAGCCCACCGCTCGGCCTCGGCCAGGCCGGCCCCACGCAACCGGCGGACAGGAGCGCGAAGCTGAGTCTCCCAGCGGCGCAGATCAGCCCTCAGCGCTCCCTGCCAGACACGGAAGTCCCCCGGACTCGACCAGCCATCGCCGCAGCGTCGGCACGCGGCAGCGTGATCGCGTGCCCGGCGTTCGTGCGGCTCCGCTCGGCGTTGGTAGCGTCGGGATGCGCCGCGTCGGCCGGCACGGCGCGCCGATCGACCGAGAGAGACCCGATGCCTCCGACGATCCGCAGGGCCGTGATCCCCGCCGCTGGACTCGGCTCACGCCTGCTGCCCCTGACCAAGGCGATCCCGAAGGAAATGCTCCCGGTCGGCGACAAACCGGTCATCGAGCACACGGTGCGCGAGCTTGTGGACTCCGGTATCACCGACATCACCATCGTCGTCAGCGGTGGCAAGTCCCTGATCCAGGACCATTTTCGGCCGAACCCGGGCCTCGTTGACCAACTGCGCGCCGACGGCAAGACGGCGTACGCGGACGCGGTGGAGGAAGTCGCCGAACTCGCCCGTAGCGGTCACATCACCTACCTCGACCAGCACGGCCCGTACGGCAATGGCACCCCCGTCCTGAACGCCGCGCGCTCCTTCAGCGACGAGCCCGTGCTCGTCCTGTGGCCCGATGACGTGTTCGTCGCCGAGGCGCCGCGCGCTCAGCAGCTGATCCGCGCCTACGAGCAGACCGGCTGCCCGGTGCTGGCCCTGCTGCCGATGGACCGCGGTGAATCCCAGCGCTACGGCGTGCCCATCGTGAAGGAGGACCTGGGCGGCGGACAGCTGCGGATCACCGGGCTGGTGGAGAAGCCCGAACCGGCCGACGCCCCGTCGGAGTACGCGGCCATCGGCGGCTACGTCATCACCCCCGGCATCGTGGACGAACTGCGTGAGCAGACCCGGCGCTGGTACGAGGCCCGGGACAAGGGCCGACCGGTGGGCGAGGTCTATCTGACCGACGCGATCAACGCCTACGCCGCCAGCCGCGCGGTGTACGGACAGGTCATCCGCGGCACCTGGTACGACACCGGCAACCCCGCCGACTACCTCGTGGCCCAGATGGCGCACGCCCTGGCCCACCCCGAGTACGGGCCCGTCCTGCGCGACCTGGTCCACCGGCTCGACAGCCCCGCTCCCACCGCACCCGGCACCGCCACCTGAGCCGTTTCCGTCACTGCGGTGGATCCTGCGCCAGGGCGTTGCGGAGTTGTGCCCTGGCGCTGACACCCAGCTTGGGGAAGATCTTGTGCAGGTGGTAGCCGACGGTGCGGGGCGAGAGGTACAGCCGGGCCGCGATGTCGCGGTTGGTCAGGCCCTGCGCCGCCAGTTCGGCTATCTGCCGTTCCTGCGCGGTGAGTCCGCCCGCGGCACGCGTGGCCGTCATCGCCCCAGCCTTGGCTCCCGCCGCCCGCAGTTCGGCGGCGGCACGATCGGTCCAGGGCCGGGCGTCGAGCCGCTGGAAGCACTCCAGCGCCGCGCTGAGATGCGGGCGTGCCTCGGCGCTGCGCCGCCGCCGGCGCAGCCACTCACCGAAGTCGAGCTGGATGAGCGCCTTCTCGAAGGGCCAGCAGTCGGTGGTGGAATCGGCCAGAGCGGCGCTGAAGCGCGTCTCGGCGTCATCGGAGTCGCTCAGCAGGGCGGCGGCCCGGTGCAGGACGGCGGCGAGCCGGGGCGACCTGTCGGGTCCCAGGCCATCCTCGACGGCCTCGACCACCGTACGTGCGTCCTCCCGCTGCCCGGCACGGACCGCCGCGGCGGCCAGGTCGCCCACAGAGTAGAGCGAGGCATGGTAGTGGACGGAGGCCGGGCGGAAGTCCCGGGTGAAGGTGGCGCGCAACTGCTCGTAGGCGTCGGCGTGGTCCCCGGCGACGAACGCGGCCATCGCCAGCGCTTGCCGGTGCCGCACCTGGAGGTTCAGGGACCTGCGCAGGTCCACGCCCCGTACGGCTTCCAGGGCCTGCGCCCGCGCGGTCGCGTGGTCTCCCCGCAGCGCGCGCAGGGTGGCCCGGAGGATGCAGGAGCCCACGGTCACGTTGTCGGCTCCCGCCTCGGTCGCGATCCAGAACGCCTCGTCCGCCGCGTCCTGGGCCGCCGTCCACGAACCGCTCTCGAACAGCGCGAGGGCGAGCGCCTGGGTGACGGTCGCGTTCGTGCCCGCGCTGCCGGCCCGCCGCAGGACGTCCATGGTCTGCCCGAGAATCCGTACGGCGTCCTCGGTTTCGTCCAGGATCCAGGCCGTGCCGCCCAGCGCGGTGAGGTCACTCAGGGACTCCTGCTCCATGGCGGCCAGCCCGTCCTTCAACAACCCGAGGAGCCACGTCCGTCGGCGGTGCGGGTCGATGACGGCCCGGGACCAGGCGAGCCCGGCGGGATCGTCGCTCTCCTCGATCAGGGCGCCGATCCGCCGCAGTTCGGCCCGGTGGAACGGCGACCCGGCGTTGTACACGGACGTCGCGGCGGTGGCCAGGGTACTGAGCGCCAGGTCCGGGGCCGAGACCGCGGTGGCTTCGGCGACGCCCAGCAGCAGGGTCAGCGCATCCTCGTGGCGGAGCGTGACACCCAGCGCCCATCCGCCCAGGAGCGATGCCTCGGCACGCAGCCGCGGGTCCTCGGTCAGATCGCCGATCCGGCCGCTGATCTCACTGACCCACTGCGGATGGCCGGCGAACATGGCGGCCTGCGCGGCCATCAGCAGGCGCCGGGCGCGCAGCTCCGCTGCCGGAGTCAGTTCCGCGGCGCGTTCCAGCGCCGTGGCGGCCGCCGCGTACCCTCCCCGGGCACGTGCGCGCTCGGCGCTCTGCGCCAAGGCGTCGGCGACCTCCGCGTCCTGGCCCGTCGCGGCGGCGGCCAGGTGCCAGGCCCGGCGGTCCGGTTCGTCGGTGAGCGCGCCGGCCAGGGCGAGATGCGCGTGCCGGCGCTCGGCGAAGGAAGCCGCCTGGTAGATGGCCGAGCGCACCAGCGGGTGGCGGAGCAGCACCTGGCCGTCCTCGATCCGCACCAGTCCGACGCGCTCCGCCGGGTCCAGCGCCTGGACGACGTCCGACGACGGGGCGGCCCGCAGGAGGTCGGCGAGCTGCCCGGTGCCGGCGGCGGCGACCAGGAGCAGCGCCGCACGCGTGGGCTCGGGCAGGCCGGGGAGGTCGGCGGCGAACAGGTTCTCCAGGCGTGCGGTCAGCGGCAGGGCGGCACCGCCGTCCTGACCCGTGCCGGTCCGGCCCCGGGCGAGGGCCCGGGACAGCTCGATGAGGGCCAGCGGGTTGCCGGCGGCCTGCTGGAAGATCTGGGTGCGGGCCCTGCCGCGGGGCGGGTGCGGCTGGGCGTCCAGCAGCAGTCCTGCCGCCGCCCTGCTCAGCGGGCCCACGGTCACCTGCGGGAAGTCCCGGTCGAAACGGGCCGGCACCGCCTCCTCGCGGGCGGCGAGCAGCAGCACCACCGGCTTGCCCTCCAGACGCCGGGCGAGGAAACCCAGCACGTCCACCGAGCCGAGGTCGAGCCACTGGACGTCGTCCACGAGCAGGAGCAGCGGCCGGTGCGCGGCGGCTTCGCCGATGAGGGCGAGCACGCCGATGCACAGCGACAGCTGGTCGAGGTTCACCTCGTGCTGTGCCGCCGTCATCCCGAACGCACGGTCGAGGGCCTCCCGCTGCGGCGCCGGCAGCGCGTCACCGGGAAGCAGCGGATGCAGGAGCTGGTGGACGCCCGAGAGCCCCAGTCCGGTCTCGCCCTCACTGCCGCGCACGCGCAGCACCCCAAGGCCCCGGGCCCGGCCCTGCTCGGCCGTCCAGTCGACGAGGGTGCTCTTGCCCGCCCCCGGCTCCCCGACCAGCACCAGCACCTGCGGTCCGGTGCCGTCCACGGCCCCGAGCAGGCCCTTCAGGCGGGACAGCTCGGCGGCCCTGCCGAGGATGCCCGGATCGGCGGGGTAGTCGGGGCCGATGTGCACCACGGTCGTGTTCCTCCAGGTGTTGTTCATGATCCGGTCATCCTGCCGGTCGCGGACGACCGGTCATGTGACAGAAGCGTCGCCCGCTCGCTGTGCCGATGATGGACCCGGCCAGGGAACGGGTCCAACGCCCTGGGCAGCCGAGCAGGTCCGGAGTACATGCATGAAGGTTCCCCCATCCGATTCCGCGGCCGGTGAGGAAGCCGCCCGTCGATCATCCCGCCGTACGACGTCGTCCCGTCCACTGGGCAGGGACGACGAGATCGAGCGCATCCTCCAGTGCGTGCGGCGCGAGCCCGGCGGCCCGCAGGCGCTGCTGCTGCTCGGGGAGGAGGGAATCGGGCGTACGACCCTGCTGCGCCACGCCCGGGAGCTGGCCGGCGACGACGGCACGCTCGTGCTGTCCGCGCAGGGCTGGGCCGCGGACCATCGGTACGCTCGCGCGTGTCTGCGGCAACTGCTGGCGCCGGTCCTGGACGAGCTGTCCGGGCTGCCCGACCCGCACGGCAAGGTGCTGACCGCCGCCCTGAACCCCACCACCTTCCACAACGACCCGCCCCATGACGCCGGCTCTCACGAGGGCGGGGCCCACGACGGGGGGTCTGGGGGCGGTGGGCCCCACGAGGGTGCGTCCTATGACGGCGGGTCTCACGGGGGTGGGTCTCACGGGGGTGGGGCTCATGACGGCGGGTTCCGCGAGGGCGCGTCCTATGGCGGCGGGTCTCACGGGGGTGGGGCTCATGACGGCGGGTTCCGCGAGGGCGCGTCCTATGGCGGCGGACCTCACACGGGCGGGTCTCACGGTGGTGGGTTTCACGGCGGTGGGTCCTATGACGGCGGGTTCCGCGAGGGCGCGTTCTATGACGGCCGATCCCACGACGGCGAGGCCCGGGACGGCGCCCCTCGCGGCGGCGCGTCTCACGGCGGTGGGTCCCGCGAGGGCGCGTCCTGTTACGGCGGATCTCACACGGGCGGGTATCACGGCGGTGGGTTTCACGGCGGTGGGTCCTATGACGGCCGATCCCACGACGGCGGATCTCACGGTGGTGGGTCCTATGACGGCGGGGCTCACGAGGGCGGGTTTCACGGCGGTGGGCCCCGCCAGGGCGCGTTCTATGACGGCCGATCCCACGACGGCGAGGCCCGGGACGGGGGGTCACATGACGGCGCCCCTCGCGGCGGCGCCTTTCGCGGCGGCGCGTCTCACGGTGGTGGGTCCCGCGAGGGTGGGTCTCACGGTGGCCGGTCCTATGACGGCCGGGCCCATGACGGCGGTGGGTCTGACGGTGGGGGGTCCCATGACCGTGGGGCTCACGGCGGCGGGTGGTCCCACCACGGTGTGTCCCGCGACCGTGCGCCGCACGACGGGCAGGTGCAGGTTGCCGTGCTGGCGTTGCTGGACCGGCTCGCCGCGTCCCGGCCGGTACTGCTGTGCGTGGACGACATCGACGCCTGCGACCGCGCCTTCCTCGACGCGCTCTGCGCGGGAATCCGGCTGCTGGCCGGCCGCCCGCTCAGGGTTGTGCTCACCGCGCGGGGCGAGACGCCCCCGCCCGGCCTGCCCCCCGCCCTGGAGTGCCTGCACCTGGGCCCGCTGAGCGCCCCCTCGGCCGCGGCGCTGCTGGACCGGCAGCCGGCGGCGCCCACCGGCCGGCGCAGGCTGGAGATCCTTGAGGAAGCCGAAGGCAACCCCTTGGCCCTGGTGGAACTGAGCCGTCATGTGCCCACGGCCTGCCGAGCGGCAGGCACCGGAACCGCACCGGCGCGCCGCCCGCCGACGGGCCACGCCTTCGCGGCACGACTCGACGCGCTCCCCCCGAAGACGGCACGGGCCCTGCTGTACGCCGCGGCCGCGGGGCCGGGGGAGAGCGTCGCCGCCCTCATGGCCGCCCTGGACACCGACGACCTCGCCGTGTGGGCCCCGGCGGAGGCCGCGGGTCTGGTCTCGCTGGTCGAGGACCGCCTCGTCTTCCGGCATCCGCTGGCGCGGTCGGCCGCGTTCTTTCGGCATACCGCGAGCGAGCGGCAGCAGGCCCGTCTGGACCTCGCCGAGACCGCCACGCGGCCCGAGCACAGGGCCTGCCACCTGGCCGCCGCCACCTTGCGGAGCAACGAGTCCGTGGCCGCCGCGCTTGAGGACCTGGCATGGCGGCACGGGGACGTCATGGGCACCGCGCGTGCCCTGGAGCAGGCGGCCCGGCTCAGCCCGCGACGGCGGGAGCGCGCACGCCGTCTGGCCGAGGCCCTGGTGGCAGCGCATGCGGTGGGCGAACCCGACTGGGTGAGGGACCTGTACGGCAGGCTCGTCCAGGACTTCGGGGAACCGGAGCAGGTCTGCGCGGCGGCCGGTGCCCTGGCCTCGATCCTGTCCCTGGAGTCCTCCCAGCGGGAGGCCTTCGACCTGCTGGTCGACGTCTCCGAGCACTTTGCGGCGGCCGGCCGTCCCGTCGCGCTCGCGGTGACGGCGGTGGCGGCGGGCATCGCCGCCCAGTCCGGTCTGCCGGAGCACAGGGCCGGCCTGGCCACGCTGCTCGACCGTGCCCGGGGGACCGACCCCGCCCTGCGGCGCCCGCCGCCGGTGACCGGGTTTCCGGGCCTGCTGGACGGGCCGGACATCCAGCGGGCACTGGACGCGCTGGCCACCGCCGTACTCCGGCCGCAGGCCGGTACGGGCTCGTCGGCGCGCCCCGTCCGCCCGCACGGTGTGCCCCTGGACGGCCCGCAGAAACCGGCCTGCCGGACGGCGGTCCTCTCGGTGGCCCACCTCGCCGACGAGGCGGACGTGCGCCTCGGGCAGTTCCGCGAGACAGACGCCCGGCTGCGGACCTCCCGTGCCTTCGGCATCCGCGGCTGGTCGGTCCTCGCCCTCGCGGACACCTTCATGGGCGTCGGCCGGTTCACCGACGCGGCGGCCCTGATCCGGGAGGCCGCGGCCGAGGCCGCGGTGCTGCGCCTGCCCCGCCTGCAGGCGGATCTTGAGGCGCAGGCGCTCGCCCTGCACGCGCTCCGTGGAACCGTGCCGCCGGAGCCCTTGCTCACCCCCTCGGTCTGGCGGGGCGTCTGCCTGGACGAGAACCGGGCCACCCACGCACGTCTGCTGCGCGCCCGGGGACTCGCCGCCATGGCGCTGGGGGACTGGGACGACGGCTGGCGCCATCTGCGCGAGCTGTTCACCGCCGACGGTTCGCCGCTGCATCCCGTCCTGTCGCCCCGGAGCATCGCCGAACTCGCGGCCGCGGCCCAGCGCACCGGCCGGTCCGAGGCGGTGGTGTCGGTGCTCAGCCGAGTCCGCGCGGAGCAAGGGGAACGCCCGAGCACCAGGATGACGCTGCTCCTGCACCATGCCACCGCCCTGGTCGACCCGGGCGGGGACGCCGAGCAGCACTTCCACCTCGCGCTGGTCAATCACGAGGCGGACCGGTGGCCGTGGGAACGCGCCCATGTCCGCCTCAACTACGGCATATGGCTGCGGCGTGGGCGGCGGCCACGCGAGGCGCGTCAGCAGCTGACCACCGTGCTGGAAACCGCCGAACGCCTCGGCGCGGGCGCCCTCGCAGCGGCGGCCGCCGGCGAACTGCGGGCCAGCGGAGCGGCATCCACCCCAGACACCTCGGGCACGCTGGAGCAGTTGACGGCACAGCAGAGGCAGATCGTCCAGCTGGCCGCGCGCGGCCTTTCGAACCGGGAGATCGGTGAACAGCTCTTCCTCTCGCCGCGTACCGTGGGCTCCCACCTGTACAACGTCTACCCGAAGCTCGGCATCAGCCGCCGCCAGCAGCTGCGTGACCTCCTACAGGACAGGTGAGGCGCGGACCGGCCGGTTCCGTGCGCAGCCGCCGCGGGGCGGCGCGGCCCGCCCAGAGGGGAGTGCGTGATGCCGGGAGTCTCCGGGGACCGACCGGGCGGTGAAGCGCGCCCGGCCGTCCTCCTCGACCCCGTGGTGCAGCGCATCGTCGCCGCGTCCGCCACGCCCCCGTCCCTGGACGACCTCGGGCCGGTGACGGGACGGCAGGCGCTGCGGGAGACCCAGGTGGACCGGTTCGAGGACTTCGCCGTCGACGCGGTCTACCGCGTGGCCTCCATCGGCCCCTTTGGGCTGCTCGGGTTCTGGACCGTCCGCCCGGCCGGTGCGACCGGCCCGCTGCCCGCGCTCCTGTACCTTCATGGCGGCCGGTGGGCGCTCGGCGACGCGCAGACCCACGCCGGCCTCATCAGCGAACTCGTCCACGGCGCGGGCGTGTGCGCCGTCGTCCCCGAGTACAGCCGTACCCCCGAGGCCCGTTACCCCGTGGCGCTGGAGGAGTGCTACGCCCTGCTGGTCTGGGCGGCAGCACGGGCCGGTGAACTCGGTCTTGACGCGCGCCGGCTGGCCGTGGCGGGCGACTGTGCCGGTGCCACGCTGGCCGCCGCGGTGACCATGCTGGCGAAGTCCCGCGGCGGGCCGCGGCTGCGCGCACAGCTCCTCTACTACCCGCTCACCGACTCCCGCTGCGACAGCCCCTCACAGCGGGAGTTCGCCACCGGATACCTGCTCACCCGACCGGCACTGCGCGGGTACTGGGCGCGCTACGTCACGGACCCGGCCCTGCGCGACGAGCCCACCGCCTCTCCGCTGCGGGCGCGGAGACAGGACCTGGCGGGGCTGCCGCCGGCCGTGGTCGTCACCGCCGAGGCCGATGTGGCCCGGGACGAGGGCGAGCAGTACGCGCGCCAGTTGCGCGCGGCCGGCGTCGAGGCGTCCGCCGTACGGTTCCTCGGCACGATCCACGACTTCGTGGCCCTGCACGCCCTGCACGACAGCCCGCCCACTCGGGCGGCTGTCACGACCGGATGTGCGTTCCTGCGGGCCCGATTGCGCTGAGCCGCGAGATGCGGACCGGTAACCAGTCGACCGACTGATGCGCCGGCCGGTACCGCCCCAGCATGCTCGGAGCATGCCAACCGTGATCGGCTCCTTCGAGGACAGACACCGGTGTCCGGACCCGTTCGCCGCTCCGCGAGCCCGGGTGCTGAGCACCCGTTCGGTCCCCCCGCGCGAAAGCCTGGGCTTCTGGCACGACGCCGTGCTCGCGACCCTCGTCGGGATGGACATCGCCACCGAAGACCGCACCTATGACGCGACCCTGCGCACCGACCGCATCGGAGACCTCGGGGTCACCACGGTGGAATGCGATCCGGGCCGCGTCCACCGCTCACCGCGCCGCATCGCCCACGGCGACGGGCAGGACGTCTTCGTGGCGGTCCAGAGCACCGGCCGGGCCCAGGTCGAACAGGACGGCCGCACCACGGAGCTGCGGGCCGGCGACATCGGGTTCTTCGAGACCGTCCGGCCCTTTCACACCACCTTCCCCGAACGTTTCCGGTTGAAGATCTTCGCGGTGCCCCGGGCCCTGCTAGGGCGGTCGGAGGCCGATCTGGGGCAGCTCACCGGGCTGGCCGTGCGCCCGAGCGGCGGTCTGCCCGCGCTGCTCGCCCCGTTGCTCGAACGGCTGGCGGACACCTCCGAGTCCTGTGCGACGCCGGTGGCCGAGCGACTGGCCGAGAGCGTCATCGACCTGATGGCGGCCACGGCGGCGGACCGGCTGGGCGAGGACCCCGCCGTCCTGCCCGGTGCCGACCGGGTCCTGCTGCTGCGGATCAAGACCTTCATCCGCTGGCACCTGTCGGACCCCGCCCTGACTCCCCGGGTCATCGCCGATGCCCATGGCATCTCGGTCCGCTATCTGCACCGGATGTTCGAGACCGAGGGCACCACCGTGGGCCGGTGGATCCGTGAGCTGCGCCTGCACGAGTGCCGCAGGGAACTCGCCGTACGGGCACCGGGATCCGTCAGCCTGGGCCAGGTGGCCCGACGCTGGGGTTTCCCCAGTGCCGCCCGGTTCAGCAGGGTCTTCCGCAGTGCCTTCGGGCTGTCCCCCACGGACTGGCTCGACCGGGAGCGTGCGAGCCGCGCGGCGGGGGAAGCGCCGTGCTGACGGGATCGCTGTCGGTCCCGGGGCAGGGTGTGACCTTCTCCACCCGGGGCCTGCCTGCCGGCGAGCGCGTCGCCGCCTGGGAACGCGCGCTGTCACAGGTCTTCGTCAGCCTTGAGGTCACCGTGCAGGGCGGCCGCCCGTGGGCGGGTGACCTGACCGCCGAGCGCCTGGGCGCGCTCCAGATCGCCACGGAGGAATTCGGCCCGGGAACGATCCTGCGCAGCGCACGGTCGGTGGCGGCCGATCCCCGCACACACATCCTGGCGCGTCTCCAACTGGACGGCACCGCACTGCTGTTGCAGGACGGCCGCAGCGCCGAACTCCGGCCCGGCCAGCTGGCGTTCCACGACGCGCGGCGCCCGTACCGGCTCGTGCTGCCGGGCCGGCAGCGGGCCCGGATCTTCATGATGCCCCGGGTCCTGCTCCGGCTGGAGGAAGGGCGGCTGTCCGCCCTGACGGCCACCGTGGTGGACGGGGCCGGTGAGGGCGCGGCGGCCCTGTTGCTGCCGACGCTGTGCGGGCTCGTCGACGAGGTCGTCCGGGCCCACCCGGTCCGGCGCGCCCAACTCGCACGGCTCGCCGCGGAGATCCTGGGCACCCTGGCCCTGGAACAGGTCGGCAGGCGGCCCGCGCCGGCGCTGTGGGAGCGGATCGCGGCATCCGTCCAGGACCGGTTGCAGGAGCCAGGACTCAGCCCTCAGGACATCGCCGACCAGCACGGCATCTCCCTGCGCTACCTGCACCGGCTCTTCCAGAGGCAGGGCACCACCGTCAACGCCTGGGTGCGGACGCGACGGCTGGAGGCAGCACGCGAGGAACTCGCCCAGGCCGGCGCGGCCCACAGGTCGATCGCGGCGGTGGCCGCACGCTGGGGTTTCACCAACCCCTCCCATTTCAGCCGGACGTTCCGAGACACATATGGGATGTCGCCGGTGCAGTGGCGCGGCGCGCGGCGCCAGACCTGAGATCAGGGCGCGCTGTTCCCGGAAGAGCAAGCCCCGGGACGCTGTCAGCATGATGGCTCCCGGGCCCGGCGCCTATCTTTCGGTTCATGTTTCCCACACGGAGGATCACCGCATGAACACTGCAGAGCCGAACGGAGCCGACCGTCACCCGCATGTGCGGCACCTTCTGGAGAGGGCGGCCGAGCATCATCACCGTGCTCGAACCGAGCGTGAGGAGGCCGCGTTGGAGAACGCGATCGACGGGGCGGCGTTCGACCTGGCGGCCGACATCGCGCATCCCACGGCCGGCCAGGCCGAATTCGGGTACGACGTCGACACGGATCTCGGAGTGGACCCGCGTTAGCGAACCGGCCCAGCCGCCCCCGACGGACCGGAGGCGCACTCCGCGGCGACGGCCGTCGACCCCCGGGCCCTGACATCGCCCGGGGCGGCCGTCGCGGCTGCCGCCGGTGGACGGGCCTGGTTCAGGAGCGCACCAGTGGGGTGTCGACCAGGTGCTCGGCCAGGAACCAGGCCTGGAGTTCGCCGGTGCGGATGATCTGCGAGACCAGCAGGTCGTTGGTGCCGTCGTCGCCCAGCTCGGCGGTGCGGGTGGCCGCGTCATGGGCCTGCGTCAGGATGATCTCGTGGGCCTCCAGCAGCCGCGAGAGCATGGCCGGTACCTCCTCCACACCGTCCGGCGGGCGCGGAATCGACGTGATCTCGGCGACGTGCCGGGGATCGCCCACGGCGACGCCGCCCAGGGTCTGGACGCGCTCGGCGAGGGTGTCGACGAGTTCCAGCTGCTCTCCCGCGTGCTTGTCCAGCAGCAGGTGCAGCTGGTAGAAGGTCGCGCCCCGCATGATCCAGTGGTGCTTCTTGTAGAGGCCGTAGAGGATCTGGGTGTCCGCCAGCACCTTGTTCAGGCGCTGGCAGGAGTACATGCGCGCCTCGTAGGACAGGGCGACGGGGAACTGCTTGACGGTCCCGAACTCCTGGATGACCGCGCCCTTCTGGTGCAGCCAGGGCTGGCTGCCCGTGGGCTTGGAGCCGGTGGTCATGACGTGCCTCCTGCGTTGTGGTGCCGAACGTGCGCGGTCGAGGCTAGGTGCCGCACCGGTGGCCGTGTTGTCCCGGAGCGCACACCCGACTGCCCGTCAGCGCACCGGCCCACGAGGTCCGGGGTCACGTCACGGAACCGCTCGCGGTGCGCTCCGGGACCGGATCTCGTGCACGGACGGTCAAGTGTGCCTCGCCCCGCCCGCTAACGTGACCGAGTCGTGCGGAGCGGCCCTGGTGTGCCCTCACCCGCCGACGCGCGCCGTCATGCGGAGATCCGAGGAGTTCCATGGCCAAGCAGACCATCGCCGAGCAGTACGTCGACCTGATGGCACGTGCGGGTGTGCGCCGTATGTACGGGGTGGTCGGGGACAGCCTCAACCCCGTCGTCGACGCGGTCAGACGGCGCGACGACATGGAGTGGATCCAGGTACGCCACGAGGAGGTCGCGGCGTTCGCCGCCGGCGCGGAGGCCCAGCTCACCGGCCGGCTTGCGGCCTGCGCGGGCTCCTGCGGCCCCGGCAACCTCCACCTGATCAACGGCCTGTACGACGCCCACCGTTCGATGGCGCCCGTCCTCGCCCTGGCCGCCCACATACCCAGCGGCGAGATCGGCACCGGGTACTTCCAGGAGACCCACCCCGACCGGCTGTTCGCCGAGTGCAGCCACTACTCGGAGCTGATCTCCTCGCCCCGCCAGATGCCGCGAGTGGTGCAGACGGCGATCCAGCACGCCGTCGGCCGGCGCGGTGTGTCGGTGGTGGCCCTGTCCGGTGACACCGCCGCCGAGGACTCACCGGACGCGGCACCCGAACTCGCCATGCCCCTGGACCTGCCCGCCATCCGCCCGAGCGAGACGGAACTGGCCCGGCTCACGGACCTGGTGGACGGCGCCGAACGCGTCATGGTGTTCTGCGGCCGGGGCGTCGCCGGCGCCCACGCCGAGGTCATGGCCTTCGCCGAGAAGGTGAAGGCACCGGTCGGCCACGCCCTGCGCGGCAAGGAGCACATCCAGTACGACAACCCGTACGACGTCGGCATGTCCGGACTGCTCGGCTACGGATCCGCGTACGAGGCCATGCACGAGTGCGATCTGCTGCTCCTGCTGGGCACCGACTTCCCGTACACCGACTTCCTGCCCCGCCATGTGCGGACGGTGCAGGTCGATGTGCAGCCCGAACGGCTGGGCCGGCGCACCCCACTCGACCTGGCCGTCTGGGGAGACGTCCGGGAGACCCTGCGCTGCCTCACGCCCGCGGTACGCGGGAAGACCTCGCGCCGCTTCCTCGACCGCATGCTGGAGCGGCACACACACGCCCTTGAGGGCGCCGTGCACGCCTACACCCGCAACGTCGACACACACACCCCGATCCACCCCGAGTACGTGGCCTCGGTGATCGACGAAGAGGCCGCCGACGACGCGGTCTTCACCGTCGACACCGGCATGTGCTGTGTGTGGGCGGCGCGTTATCTCACCCCCAACGGCCGCCGCCGCATCCTGGGTTCCTTTGTGCACGGTTCGATGGCCAACGCGCTGCCCCAGGCGATCGGCGCGCAGTTCCTGGACCGTAACCGGCAGGTCGTGTCCCTCTCCGGCGACGGCGGCTTCTCCATGCTGATGGGTGACTTCCTCACACTCGTCCAGTACGGGCTGCCGGTGAAGGTGGTCGTCTTCGACAACTCCTCCCTGGGCATGGTCGACCTGGAGATGATGGTGGACGGTCTGCCCCCGCACGGCACGACCTACCCGCACACCGACTACGCCGCCATCGCCAGGGCCGCCGGGGCGCTGGGCATCCGGGTGGAGAAGCCCGCCGAGGTGCGCGACGCGCTGCGCGAGGCCTTCGCCCATGACGGACCCGCGCTGATCGACGTCGTCACCGACCCCGCCGCGCTTGCCGTCCCGCCGAAGATCACCACCGAACAGCTCACCGGCTTCGCGCTGTCCGCGAGCCGCACGGTTCTGACCGGAGGGGTGGGCCGCATGGTCCATCTGGCGCGGGCCAACCTGCGCAACATTCCCCGGCCCTGAGCCGGTCAGCGAGCACGGGGCGCCGTAAGCGGCGGTGCCGGCCTGCGCGATCGCTGCACACGGCCTGAGCGGGTGTCCCTCATGGGGGCGTGGCCGCCTGCCCCGACGTTCCGGCGCAGCGTCGGTCAGTTCCCCGGGTCGGGCGCCGGGGCGATGAATCTGACGGCGTCCTGACTGGGCGGCGCGCCGAACAGGCGCCGGTACTCCCGGCTGAACTGGGACGCGCTGTCGTATCCCACCCGGTATCCGATATGGGCGATGTCTTTCGGATGTGCCATCAGGAGGAGCCGGGCCTCATGGAGTCTTATCTTCTTCTGGAACTGAATGGGGCTCATCCCGGTGACGGCCTGGAAATTCCGGTAGAAGGCGGAAGTGCTCATTCCGATCAGGTTCGCGACGTCGTCCACCCGGAACGGCTCCCGGTAATTCTCCCTTATCCACTGCACAGCTTTTGCGATATGGGAGAGTTTGCTGTCGGCGAGCCCGATCTGGCGGACCGCCGCGCCCTGCTCGCCGGTGATGAGGCGCCACAGGATCTCCCTCTTGACGAGGGGGGCGAGTATGCCCCTGTCCCGCGGACGGTCGAGCAGGCGCAGCAGTCGCACGGCGGCGCAGAGGAGGTCGTCGGTGGCGTCGCTGACGGCGAGGGCCGGGACCGCGGTGTCGTGGTGCGGAAAGCTGCCGGGAGCCGCCTGCACCATCAACTCGGCGATGTCCGAGGGCTGTAGCAGCAGGCCGAGTCCCAGTGCCGGCCGCTCCGCGGTGGCGTGGGTGAAGTGGCCGGTGACCGGCAGGTCGACGGATGTGACCAGGTACTGGCCCGCACGGTACTCGTACACGTGATCGCCCAGGGCGAGGCGTTTGGCCCCCTGGGCGATCAGCGCCATGACCGTTCCGGTCATGGACGCATGGGGTGCCTGTGACTCCTCGCGGCCGATCCGCACGTGCTCGATGGCGGTCGTTCCGTCGGCTCGGGCATGACGTGCCAGCAGGGTCCGCAGTTCATCGAGCAGCATGCGCCGATTAAAACATCGCGGGCGACAAGCGGTCCAGCAATGCTTTCCGGGCCGCGCGGGGGCGGAGAGAGGATCGTGCAAGGCTTCGCCACTTTTAGGCAAAGCAGTTACCGGGGCGGGCTGATTGAATGTCCGGAGTCTTTGAAAACGGTTTGTTCGGAGGCACGGCATTGAGGAAGGGCAAACGGCATGACGGACGCAACCCGCAGCGGGATACTTCTTCACGTCAACGGTCTGGCATACCGTCTGACCGTCGACCATCGCCGGACACTGCTCGATGTGCTCCGGGAGGACACCGGCCACACAGGTCCGAAGAAGGGCTGCGACCGCGGCCAGTGCGGCGCCTGCACGGTGCTCCTGGACGGCCGGCGGGTCGTGTCCTGCCTGACGCTGGCGGTCGCCGCCGACGGCTCGGAGGTCACGACGGTCGAGGGCCTGGCACAAGACGGTGAACTGCGCCCGTTGCAACGGGCGTTCGTGCAGCTCGACGGTCTCCAGTGCGGCTACTGCACGCCCGGGCAGCTCTGCTCCGCGGTCGGGATGCTCGCCGAGCATGCGGCGGGCTGGCCCAGCGCGGTCACCGCCGATGTCTCACCGGAGCGAGAGGCACCCGAGCTGGACGCGGAGGAGGTGCGCGAGCGTCTGAGCGGCAACCTGTGCCGCTGCGGCGCCTATCCGTCGATCGTGCGCGCCGTACTGGAGACCGCATCCCGGGCGGAGGCGGCGGGATGAAGGAGTTCGGCTACCAGCGGCCCGGCAAGGTCCGGGAGGCGCTGACCCTGGTCGCCGGCGAGGACGGCGCCCGGTTCCTCGGCGGCGGCACCAATCTCGTCGACCTGATGAAGGACGGCATCGAGCGGCCCACCCGGCTGGTGGACGTGCGCCGGCTGCCGCTGGACGGTGTCCGTGCGGCGCCCGACGGCGGGCTCGTCATCGGCGCGACGACGACCAACAGCGACCTGGCGGCCCATCCCGAGGTGCGCCGCCGGTATCCGGCGCTCAGCCAGGCCGTGCTCGCGGGCGCGTCGGGGCAACTGCGCAACATGGCCACGGTGGGCGGCAACCTGCTCCAGCGGACCCGGTGCGGCTACTTCGCGGACCCCTCGCAGCCGTGCAACAGACGCATGCCCGGCAGCGGCTGCTCCGCGCTCGCCGGAGAGCACCACAACCATGCGATCCTCGGCTGGTCCGAGCACTGCGTGGCCACCCATCCCTCGGACATGGCCGTGGCCCTGACCGCGTTCGACGCGGTCGTGCACTACGAGACCCTGGACGGCAGGCACGAGATCCCGCTGTCCGCGTTCTATCCGCCGGTCGGCGAGACCCCTCAGCAGGAGACCGTGCTGCCCCCGGGCGCCCTGATCACCGCGGTCGCCCTCCCGGCCGCCGCGGCAGGTCCGCGATCGTGCTACCGCAAGGTCCGCGAGCGTGCGTCCTACGCCTTCGCCACCGTGTCCGTCGCAGCCGCGCTGGACATCGAGGACGGCCTCGTGCGAGGCGTCAGGATCGCGCTCGGCGGCCTCGCCTCACGGCCCTGGCGCGCCCACACCGCCGAGTCCGCCCTGCGGGACGCCCCGGCCACGGCCGACCGGTTCGGTGCCGCAGCGGACGCAGAACTGTCCGCCGCACGGCCGCTGCGCGACACCGCGTACAAAGTCACGCTCGCCCGCAACCTCATCAAGGCGGTCCTGACCGAACTCGCCCACCGGGCCGAGTGACGGACCGGGTTCCCTCACACGTCCTGAAGGAGATCACCACATGACCGCCTCCTCGACCGGCCCGTCCCCGGCACCGGCCGGGCACCCGGCCCCCGCGGACACGGCCGCCACGAGCGAGCCGCCCCTGGGAGCCGTCGGCGCCGCGCGGCCCCGTATGGAGGGAACGGTTAAGGTCACCGGCGCGGTGCGCTACGCCGCGGACGAACCGGCGAACGACCTGGCGCACGGCTGGGTCATCACCTCCACGGTGACCCGCGGACGCATCCGCGAGATCGACACCTCCACCGCGCTGGCCATGCCCGGAGTTCTGGGCGTGATCGACCACCGCAACGCGCCCCGGCTCAACCCGGAGGCCGGATCGTTCTTCGGACCCGACGGTGGCATACACCTGTTGCAGAGCGACGAGGTGCCCCACTCCGGCCGGCCGATCGCCCTGGTGGTGGCCGAGACACCGGAGCAGGCCCGATCGGCGGCCACAGCACTGCGGGTGACGTACGAGGAGGAGCCGTACGACGTCGACTTCCGCCTTGAGCACCCGGCCGCCCGGCCGGCGACATCGTTCTTCGGAGAAGACGCCACCGTCGGCGACGTGGACATGGAGCTGGCTGCGAGCACCGTGGTCGTCGACGAGCGCTACGTCACCCCCGAGGTGCACGGCGCAGCCATGGAACCGCACACCGCCACCGCCTGGTGGGAGGACGGACGCCTGCAGATCACCGACTCCAACCAGGGGCCCTTCATGGTCGCCATGACCCTGGCCACGTTGTTCCGTCTCGACCCGAAGCAGGTACGCGTACGCTCTCCGCACGTCGGTGGCGGCTTCGGGTCCAAATCAGGAGGGTGCGGCCCCCAGCTGGTCCTGGCAGTGATGGCCGCGACCATGCTCGACCGTCCCGTACGCGTCACCCTGACCCGGAGCCAGGTCTTCCAGACGGTCTCCATGCGGCCCGCGACCGACCAGCGTGTGCGCATCGGGGCCGACGCCGACGGCCGGCTGCGCGCCCTCGACCACACAGCGGCCTTCGAGGTCTCCCGGCTCGCGGACTACCTGGAGAACTGCACCGAGCTGACCAACACGCTCTACGCGGCACGGGCGATCCGTACCCGCCGCACCGCGGTCCCGGTCGACATCCTGCCGCCGTACTCGGTGCGCGGACCCGGCGCCACACCCGGATCCTTCGCGCTTGAATCCGCCATGGACGAGGTGGCAGAGCGATTGCACATGGACCCCCTCGAACTCCGGCTGCGCAACGAGCCATCCGCCGGCCCCGTCTCCGGCGTGCCGTTCAGCCGCCGCAACCTCATCGCGTGCCTGCACGAGGGCGCTCGCCGGTTCGGCTGGGCCACCCGCGACCACCGGCCGCGGACCCGGAGTGAGGGGCATCTGCTCGTCGGCACAGGGATGGCGGCCACATCCTTCGGCGCCGGGGCGCTGCCCTCGACGGCGTCGATCACCGCCGAGACCGACCAGACCTTCACCGTCGCCATCGGCGCCAGTGACATCGGCACGGGCGCGCGCACCGCGCTGACCGCAGTGGCCGCCGACGCACTGCGGGTACATCCCGAGCGGATACGGCTGCTGATCGCGGACAGCGACCTCGGCCCGGCCTGGGGGGCCGGCGGATCCCGGGGGACGACCTCCTGGTCCTGGGCGATCACCGAGACCGCGGCGAGGCTGCGGTCCCGACTGGACGGCGCCGCGCTGCCGCTGACCGTCTCCTGCGACACCACGGAATCTCTCGGTCGGCTGCCGCTCATGGAACGCCACTCCTACAGCGCCGTGTTCAGCGAGGTGAGTGTCGATCCGGCGACCGGCGAGGTGCGTGTGCGGCGCCTTCTGGGGATGTTCGCCGTGGGCCGCGTGATCAACCCGCTGCTCGCCCGCAGTCAGCTCGTCGGCGGCATGATCATGGGACTGTCGATGGCCCTGCACGAAGAAGGCGTCCGGGACCGTGCCACCGGCCGCCACGTCAACACCGACCTGGCCGGCTACCACATCGCCGCTCACGCCGACGTACCGGACATCGAGGCCGACTTCGTACCCGACTACGAACCCGGCGATCCGTCGGGCATCAAAGGCGTCGGGGAAATCGGCACCGTCGGCACCGCGGCCGCGATCGCGAACGCCGTCTGGCACGCCACCGGACGACGGCACCGGACACTCCCGATCCGACTGGACCGCGTACTCGAAGAACACCCGCCGAAGTGATGCCATGAGCCCGCCGGGTGAAGCGCAACGATCGTTCGACCAGGAGGAGGAGCACCGTGCTGGGTGAGGTCTGGCCGTTCGTCGACGCGCACCACCGTTGCGGCCGGCCCGTCGTCCTGGCCCGCCTGGTGGGCCGCGACGGCCCCGGCTCCCGACCGCCGGGCGCCACCATGGCCGTGGCCGCCGACGGCACATGGCGGGGCTCCCTGTCCGGCGGCTGCGTCGAAGGGACCATCCTCGACCTGGCCCGCCGCGTACTCGACGGCGCCGGACCGCACCTGACGTCCGTGACGCCCGGGGAACACCTTCTGCCCTGGGAGGAGACACCTGCGTGCACCGGCGAGCTGCGGGTGCTGATGACCCCCGCGCCGGCCGATCCGGTCCACTCCGCGATCACCGCGGCGCTGGCCGACGGCCGTCCGCTGGCGGTCCGGGTCGGCCTGGAACCGCCCTACGCATGGTCCGTTGCGTCCGGCACCGGCCAATTGCAAGGCAACGGAGCGGGCTTCACCGAGGAACTACCACGACGCCGGCGGCTCGTGCTCGTCGGTGCCACGGACCTCGCCGCGGCCGTGGCGGTCATGGCCGAGCCGCTGCACCGCAGCGTCGTCGTCCTCGACCCACGGCCCCGGCACATAACCTCCGGGGCTCTCCCGGACAGCGCCGCCATCGTCCGCGCGTGGCCCGACGAATGGATCGGTCGACACCGTCTCGATGCCCGCGACGCCGTCGTGATCCTCAGCCATGACCCACGCATCGACGACCCCGCCATCCGCGCCGCACTCGCCGCCGACGTGGGGTACATCGCCGTGCTGGGCAGCCGAGCCACCCATGCCCAACGCCTGCGACGCCTGGCCGGCACCACGGGGACCGACCGGCTGTCCGGCCCCGCCGGCCTCGACCTCGGAGGAGTCTCACCCGCCGAAACGGCCCTGTCCGTGCTCGCCGAACTCGTCGCCGTGGAGAACGGCCGCGGCGGGCACCGGCTCCGCGACGGTGACCTGCCGATCCACACCGGCACCACAGCCACCCACGCGTGACCGAACCGTCGGAGAGGATCCGGGACTGCTCGCCACGGTCCGCCTCTTTGGGCCGCGCGATCCGCGCACAGCAGGGCACCGGGTGCCTCGCTCCGCTTTCCCGGCCCCGCCGGGACCCCGCGGTCGCTGCACATGGTCACGCAGGCCGGGCAAGGGCAATCGCACGGGCCCCGACCGGCTGCGGGCCGGCCAGGTGATCCGGCTCGGATACGGCCCCGAGGGACCGGTCGGCCCTCCTCGGGCACCCCGCTGCCCCGGGCCGCTCTCCGGTGGGGCGGGACAGGTGGTCCCTCACACGCACCCGGCGCCGGGCTCAGCATGGAGCGCGATCCCCTCCCACCGGCCGAAGGGCGGGCCGTCTCATGTACCCGAACGATGCCTTCCGTGAACTCGGCCGGCAGGAGTGCCTGCGCCTGCTGGCCACGGCACGGGTCGGCCGTATCGTGTTCACGCGCCAGGCCCTGCCCGCGGTGCTGCCGGTCACCTTCCGTGTGGACGGCGACGGGGCGGTGCTGCTGCGCACCTCCGCGGCCTCGGAACTGGTGCGCGCCGTCGACGGCGCGGTCGTCGCCTTCGAGGCGGACGCGGTCGACGTCGGCACACGGACCGGATGGAGCGTCGTCGTGACCGGCCGGGCGGCCGTCGTGACCGACCGCGCCGAACGCGAACGCCTGGAACGGACCGGCCTTCGCTCCTGGACTCCCTCACCCGCGGAGGTCTTCGTGCGTGTCGGACCCGACCTGGTCACCGGGTGTGAACTCGTCGGCGGGCGCTCGATCCACGGCTTGCACGTATCGGCCTGAACGGCGGCGCCGGCACCCTGCCGGGGACCGAACGGCCCTGTGGAGAGAGGCCGGACGGCACGCACACAGGTTCCCGCGGGCCCTGCCGCGGGCGGCGGGCGGCGACGATCATCGTCATCGGAGCCGCCCACGGTATCCCCCGTGAGCGGTGTCGTGAACGATGCGGAGGCAGTGATGACCGTGGCAACCCGTCCGGACGTGGAGGTGCCCGCCGAGGCATGGCGCGGATTCGCCGGCCGGCGCTGGCGCGAGCGGATCGACGTACGCGACTTCATCCAGGCCAACTACACGCCCTACGAGGGCGGTCCGGAGTTCCTGGCCGGACCGACCGAGCGATCGCTCACCGTCTGGCACAAGGTCAGCGCCCTGTTCCCGGAGGAACGGCGCAAGGGCGTCCTCGACGTGGACACCGCCACCCCTTCCACGATCACCTCGCACGGCCCGGGCTACATCGAACGGGAGCGTGAACTGATCGTCGGGCTGCAGACCGACGCCCCGCTGAAGCGGGCGATCATGCCGGCCGGCGGTCTCCGGATGGTCGAGAACGGCCTGAAGGCCTACGGCTACGAGCCCGACCCGTTCGTGACCAACGTCTTCGGCACCTACCGCAAAACACACAACGACGGCGTCTTCGATGCCTACACACCCGAAATGCGGGCCGCACGCAAGGCCGGGATCATCACCGGGCTGCCCGATGCCTACGGCCGCGGCCGGATCATCGGCGACTACCGGCGGGTGGCGCTCTACGGCACCGACCGGCTCATCGAGGCCAAGCGGGCCGAGCGGGCCCTGCTGGACGACCGGCCCTCCACCCAGTACGTCATCCGCGACCGCGAGGAACTGGCCGAGCAGATCCGCGCGTTGGGCGAGCTGACACGGATGGCAGCGTCCTACGGCTGCGACGTCACCCGCCCCGCGTCCACCGCGCAGGAGGCGGTGCAGTGGCTCTACCTCGGCTTCCTGGCCGCGGTGAAGGAGCAGAACGGCGCCGCGATGTCCCTCGGCCGCACCTCGACCTTCCTGGACGTCTACCTCCAGCGCGACCTGGACGAGGGGCGCATCGACGAGACACGGGCGCAGGAGCTGGTCGACGACTTCGTCATCAAGCTGCGGATCGTGCGCTTCCTGCGCACCCCCGAGTACGACGCGCTGTTCTCCGGCGACCCCACCTGGGTGACGGAGTCCATCGGCGGCATCGGCACCGACGGCCGCACACTCGTCACCCGCAGCTCCTTCCGTTTCCTGCAGACCCTCTACAACCTCGGGCCCGCCCCGGAGCCCAATCTCACGGTGCTGTGGTCGCCCCGACTGCCGGAAGCGTTCAAGGAGTTCTGCGCCCAGGTCTCCATCGACACCAGCTCCATCCAGTACGAGTCCGACGACCTGATGCGCCCCCGCACCGGCGACGACACCGCGATCGCCTGCTGCGTCTCCGCGATGGCGGTGGGCCGGCAGATGCAGTTCTTCGGTGCCCGCGTCAACCTCGCCAAGGCACTGCTGTACGCGATCAACGGCGGCCGGGACGAGATGACCGGTGAACAGGTCGCACCCGGGACGCCCGCCCTGACCGGGGAGTACCTGGCCTACGAGGAACTGTCGGCGGCGTACGACCGGATACTGGAATGGCTGGCGCAGACGTACGTCAACACGCTCAACGTCATCCACTACATGCACGACAAGTACGCCTACGAGCGGATCGAGATGGCCCTGCACAACCATCCCGTGCACCGCTACATGGCCTGCGGCATCGCCGGTCTTTCGGTCGCCGTGGACAGCCTGTCGGCCGTCAAGTACGCCCGGGTGAAGGTGATCCGGGACGACACCGGGCTGGCCGTGGACTACGAGGTCGAGGGCGAGTACCCGGCGTACGGCAACAACGACGACCGAGCCGACGGCATCGCCGTCGACCTGGTGGAATCCTTCATGGCCAAGGTGCGCGAGCACCCCACCTACCGGGACGCCGAGCACACCCAGTCCGTGCTGACCATCACCTCCAACGTGGTCTACGGCAAGCGCACCGGCAACACCCCCGACGGCCGACGCGCCGGACAGCCCTTCGCACCCGGTGCGAACCCGATGAACGGCCGGGACCGGCACGGGGTCGTCGCGTCGGCCCTGTCGGTGGCGAAGCTGCCGTACGAGCAGGCGTCCGACGGGATCTCCCTGACCACGACCATCACGCCCGAGGGGCTGGGCCACAACCCCGCGGAACGTGCGGGCAACCTGGTCGGCATCCTCGACGGGTACATGAACTCCGGTGGCTTCCACATGAACGTCAACGTGCTGAACCGGGCGACCCTTGAGGACGCCATGGAACACCCGGAGAAGTACCCGGAGCTGACCATCCGGGTCTCCGGATACGCGGTCAACTTCGTCCGCCTGACGCGCGAGCAGCAGCTCGACGTGATCAGCCGGACCTTCCACGGGTCGCTGTGAACGCCACGACGGCGCCGACGACGACCGGCCGGATCCACTCCTGGGACCTGTCCACCGGCGTGGACGGTCCCGGGACCCGGTTCGTCCTGTTCGTCAGCGGCTGCCCGTTGCGCTGCCTCTACTGCGCGAACCCCGACACCTGGCACCTGCGGGACGGGCGGAAGACCTCGGTCGACGAGGTGATGACGGAGATCGAGAAGTACCGGGGCTTCGTGACGACGGCCGGGGGAGGGGTGACGATCACCGGCGGCGAGCCGCTGCTCCAGCCGGTCTTCACCGGGTCCCTGCTGCGACGCTGCAAGGAGGCCGGGCTGCACACGGCCCTGGACACCTCCGGTTTCCTGGGCGTCCGCGCCCACGACGACCTTCTGGCCGACGTCGACCTGGTACTGCTGGACATCAAGTCGTTCGACATCGCCACCTACCGCATGCTCACCGGTGGCCGGCTGGCCCCCACGCTGAGTTTCGCCGCCCGCCTGGACCGGCTGGGTGTCCCCGTCCACATCCGCTACGTCCTCGTCCCGGGCTGGACGGACGACCCGTCCGCCGTCGACGGCCTCGGCGCCTTCCTGGCCGGGCTGGGCAACGTCGACCGGGTGGACGTCCTGCCGTTCCACAAGCTCGGCGCCCACAAGTACGACGCCCTCGGCATCGACTTCCCGCTGCGCGACACCCCCGTCCCGACCCCCGAGCTGACGCAGCGGGTGCGTGAACAGCTGCGGGAACACGGCCTGCGGGCGCTGTGAGCCGAGCGGCGCGCCGCACCCGAGCCGGTCACCCACGCGCATCCGAGAAGGAGGTCCAGCATGGCCCGCACCATCGCCGTCGGCGTGGACGGCTCACCCGGCAGTCTCGCCGCCGCCGACTGGGCCGCCCGGGAGGCCGAGCGCCGCGATATCCCGCTGCGTCTGGTCCATGCCCTGCGGCGGCCTTCCTTCAGGCATGTGTCCCCGGGCGGGACCCGCACACCGTCAGCACGCCACGAGTGGCCGAGCGGTACGGCGGACCGCCTGCTGAGTGAGGCCGCCGCGAGGATCGCGTGCCACCACCCCGATCTGACGATCAGCACCGACCGCGTTCCCGCAGAACCGGTCTCCGCTCTGCTCACAGCGGCCGAGGACGCCGATCTGGTGGTGCTCGGCACACACGGTCCGCGCGGCGGCGTCGCGAGTGCCCTGGCGGGCTCCGTCGCCCATGCGCTCGTGGCGCGCAGCCGACGCCCCGTCATCCTCGTACGGGACGGACGCCTCCAGGGCGAGCACCAAAGCGGCGCCCTGGGGAGCGCGGCCGAGACCCCTGCGGTCCGCGATGTCGTCCTGGGCCTCGATGCGACGCATCCGCACGATGCCGTGATCGAGTTCGCGTTCGACGCGGCCTTGTGCCGCGCAGCGAGCCTGCGCATCGTCCACGGCTGGAGCGCGGCGTCCCACTCCCACGGCAGGAGCGGCCCTGCCGATGGCGGACAGCCGGCCGAGCCGGCCGCGGCGACGGGAGGGCCCACACTGTCCGCGGTGCTGGATCGCTGGCGGAGCAGGTACCCCGGTGTCGAGGTGGTGGAGCAGGCGGTGATCGGCAGGGCCGGCTCGCACCTGTCCGAGGCCTCGCAGGACGCGTCCCTGGTCGTGATCGGCCGCACCCCGCGCCGGCTGCCCGTCGGCGCGGCGATCGGTCCGGTCGCCCGGGCCCTGCTGGAGCACAGCACGGCACCGGTGGCGGTGGTGCCGCACGACTGAGTCCGTCCGAATCCGTCTTCGGCCGCACCGCGGTGGTGACCGCCTCGGGCAGGGGAGAGCGGGGTGAATGAAGAGAGGGCCTACCGGCCCTGGCCCTTCGGCCCCACTGCGAGAAAGATCTCCCTACGGAATCCGATACCGTCCACGAACGGACAGCGTCGCGACAGGCGGAACAGGGAGCATGTGATGGCGGACAGCGAGCAGCGCGGCCCCGACGGCCCGATCGGGGTCTTCCTGCTGGACGACCACGAGGTCGTACGGCGAGGCGTGCGCGACCTGCTGAACGACGAACCGGACATCGAGGTCATCGGCGAGGCCGGCACGGCGGAGCAGGCCCTGGCTCGGGTCCCTGCGACGCGGCCCCGGGTCGCGGTGCTCGATGTGCGCCTGCCCGACGGCGACGGCGTGACGGTGTGCCGGGAGCTGCGCTCGCGGATGCCCGGACTGGCCTGCCTGATGCTGACCTCCTTCGACGACGAGGAGGCCCTCCTCGACTCGATCATGGCGGGCGCCTCCGGGTACGTCCTGAAACAGATCCAGGGCTCGGACCTGGTGTCGGCCGTACGCACCGTGGCGGCCGGCCAGTCGCTGCTCGACGCGAGCGCCACCACCAAGCTGATGGCCCGGCTGCGCGGTGACCGGCAGCAGGAGGAGCAGCCGGATGCCCTGCCCGGCCTGACGGACCGCGAGCGGGAGATCCTGGCACTGGTCGGTGAGGGGCTGACCAACCGTCAGATCGGCCAGCGCCTGTACCTGGCCGAGAAGACGGTGAAGAACCACATCTCCCGTCTCCTGGCCAAACTCGGCGTGGAACGCCGCATCCAGGCCGCCGTCATCGCCACCCAGGCCAAGGACCGGCACAAGCAGGAGGGTCATCGCTGACCTCCGGGCGGCGGCCGGGATCCCGTGATGTCGCGCTCCACGCCCCGTGAAGGAGGCCGGAGTTGACGGAAGGACGGCATCCCGGCCAACGGGCCCGGCAGACAGGGACGTTCAGCCCCACCGGCAAAGACCTTCGGCATCCGGCACAACCCCGCGCAGCCGACGAGAGTAAGCGGTGTCAGGCCATCACGACCTGCACATCCCCGAAGGGATCACCGCCATGGCCGTGCACGAGCACTCTCACCGAAGCCCGGGCTTCCATCTGTCGTTCCGCAGACACCGGACCGGCTCCGTGGTCGCTGTGTCGGCACGCGCCGGCACCCGCACCACGCCTGCCTACGCCCTCGCGTCCCTGCGCATCCTGACCGGGTTCGTCTTCCTGTGGGCGTTCCTCGACAAGACCTTCGGCCTTGGTTACGCCACGGCGTCCGGCAAGGGCTGGATGGACGGCGGGTCCCCGACGAAGGGCTTCCTCAGCTCCGTCGCGGCGGGGCCCATGGCCTCCACGTTCCACTCGTGGGCCGGTGCCGGCTGGGCGGACTGGTTGTTCATGCTCGGTCTGCTCGGCGTCGGCGCGGCCGTCATGGCCGGTGTGGCGCTGCGGCCGGCCGCCGTGGCGGGTACCGCGATGATGGCGCTGATGTGGATCGCCGAGTGGCCGCCGGCCAGGCATCTGTCCGACGGGTCGCCGACCATGTCGACAAACCCGTTCGTCGACTACCACGTGATCTACGCGGTGGCACTGATCGCCGTGGCGGTCGCCGGCGCGGGCGCCACCTGGGGCCTGGGCCGCCTGTGGGGAGGGCTCCCCGTCGTCCGCGACCGCGCCTGGCTGCGCTGACCCCACGCCGGGACGGACCCGCCCGGGGACGTCCCGCCGGCCGGTGCACGGGGCCCATCGCCCCCGCTGGGCAGGACCAGTGGCACCTGCCGCCCGAAGACCCCCGAACACGACGTCGGCATCGGGTACCCGCGGTACCCGATGCAGGAGGTGGAGATCATGCCCCGCACCATCACCGTGGGCCTCGACGGCTCACCCGGGAGCCGTGCCGCCGCGGCCTGGGCGGCCCGCGAGGCGGAACTGCGCGGACTGCCCGTGAAACTGGTCCAGGTCTGGGAGCCGGTACCCGCCCCCATGGCACAGGCATCGCTGCTCGGTGCCGAGACCCAGCAGCACTGGACCGAGCGTATTCCCCGGGAGTCCGCCGAGGGCCTGCGGCTGCGCCACCCCGGCCTTGAGGTGAGCACCGAGCATGTCACCGGACGGCCCGCCGAGGTCCTGGCCAGGACGGCGAAGGACGTCGAACTGCTCGTCCTCGGCTCACGCGGGCTGAGCGGGATCGGCGGCTTCCTGGTCGGCTCGGTCGGTCTCGCCGTCATCGCCCACGCCGAGCGTCCCGTCGTGCTGGTCCGCGCCGGTGAGCAGGCCGCCGACGAGCACGAGAAGGACCCGGCCGGCGCCCCGTCCAGCACGACCCCCTTCCGCCCCGTCGTCCTCGGACTCGATGTCAACAGCCCCGATGAGGCGCTGATCGGGTTCGCCTTCGAGGCCGCCGCGCGCCGCAGGGCGCCGTTGCGGGTCGTGCACGGCTGGAACCCGCCGCCCTACTTCGCCTACGGCATGACCCTGGACCCCGGCGTCCAGCAGTCGTTGGCGGAGGGCGACGCGGCCGCCCTGACCGAGGTGCTGCGCCCGTGGCGCCAGAAGTTCCCCGACACCGAGGTGGTCGAGGAGTCCCGCTTCGGCAGCCCCTCGACCCTGCTGATCGACGCCTCCCGCGGGGCCTCGCTCGTCGTCGTGGGCCGACGTGCCCGCCGCTCCCTGGTCGGTGCCCACATCGGCACGGTCACCCATGCCGTACTGCACCACGTCACCGCCCCCGTCGCCGTTGTCGCGCACGACTGACACGCCGAACCGGTCGCCGTCCGCAGGGGCCGCAGCCGCCGGACGCCGGCACCAACGAGCAGTTGTCCTACAGGAGGTGGGCACCATGCATGGGCCCGTCATCGCCGGAGTCAACGGATCGGCCGAGAGCCTTGCCGCCGCCGAGTGGGCCGCCCGCGAGGCGGCGCGCCGTGACCGGTCGCTGCGACTGGTGCACGTCGGCAACCGGCACTCCCGTCGGAGTGACGGCGGGTCCTTCCCCAAGCGGCCCGCTGCGCGCCAGGAGGCGGCCGCGCCCGGCGCCGCCGAGCGGCACCTGGCCCGGCGCGTCCTTCGGGAGGCGGAGCAGCGGGCGCGCCGCGCCGTCCCCGGTGTACGCGTCACCGGCGAGCCGGTCGAGGGTACGGCGACCGCGGCCCTGCTGAAGGCCGCCGAGCAGGCCGCGGTGCTGGTACTGGGCTCGCGCGGCCTGAGCGGTGTCGCCGGATTCCTGGTGGGCTCGGTCGCCCTGGGCGTGGTGGCGCGCGCCACCGGCCCCGTCGTCCTGGTCCGGATGGGGGAGGACAACGAGGACGACCATGTCCCGGCGGCGTACGACGGTCCCCCGGCCCGCACCGGCCACCGGGACGTGGTGCTCGGTCTGGACGTCGCGGATCCGTGCGACGAGGTGATCGAGTTCGCCTTCGAGGCGGCGAGGCTGCGAAAGGCCCGGCTGCGTGTCGTGTACGCCTGGCAGCCACCGTCCGCGCTCGGCCTGGGCCCCGGTGACATCGCCCTGGTGAACGACCCGTACCGGGCGCAGGAGTGGCGGGGTTTCCTGTCCGCCGTGCTCCAGGTGTGGCGGGACAAGTATCCCGAGGTCGGGATCCTGGAGACGGTCGTACGGGAGAAGGCGTCGACCGCACTGGTGCGGGCCGCCTTCGGGGCTCGCCTGCTCGTGGTGGGCCGTCATCTCGCCGACCGGCCGGTGCGGGTGCGCACGGGGCCCGTCACCCACGCCGTGGTCCATCACGTGCGGTGCCCCGTGGCCGTCGTCCCCCACCGCTGAGCCGCCCCACCGGTCCTCACCGTGGCCGTGCTCTGCGCCTACGGTGGAGGGGGAGATCACCCGGAGCGACAGGAGGAGAACAAGTGGAGATCGTTGCGTACGGTGTCCTCGTGGACGAGGAGCCGTTGCTGCGCAAGGAGTTCGACACGGCGTTCGCGGATCGTCACGAGCTGCGCTGTCTGAGGCTCTTCCTGGACCGGGACACCGTGCCGACCGCCGCGGGCCACGAGGTCGTGCTCAGCAGCGTCAACGACACCCTGGACGCCGACGTTCTGCGCTCACTGGCCGAGGGCGGCACCCGGATGATCGCCCAGCGGTCCACCGGCTACAACAACATCGACGTGACCGCCGCCCGGGAACTCGGCCTGACGGTGGCCCGGGTCTCCGCCTACTCGCCGTACTCGGTCGCCGAGTTCGCCTGGACGCTCGCGCTCGCGGTCGATCGCCGGATCGTCCGTGCCGCGCAACGCACCCGGGAGTTCGACTTCCGGCTCGACGGGCTGATGGGCCGCGACCTGCGCGGCCGCACGGCCGGCGTGGTGGGCACCGGGAAGATCGGGGCCGCGTTCACCCGGATCGCCCACGGGTTCGGCATGCGGCTGCTGGGCTGGGACGTCGCGGAGAATCCCGACTGCCTCGCCCTCGGCATGCAGTATGTGCCGCGCGAGCGGCTGTTCGCCGAAGCGGACCTCGTCAGCCTCCATGTGCCGCTGCTGCCGCAGACCCATCACCTCGTCGACGCCGAGGCCCTGGCTCTGATGAAGGACGACGCGATCCTGGTCAACTCCAGCCGCGGTGGCCTGGTGGACACCGACGCCTTGCTGAGGACACTGCGCGCCGGACGGCTGAGCGGTGTCGGCCTCGACGTGTACGAGGAGGAGGCCGGCGTGTTCTTCCTGGACAAGTCCCTGGAGGTGATGACCGACGAACGCCTCGCGAGGCTGATGACCTTCAGCAACGTCCTGGTCACCTCGCACCAGGCCTACTTCACCAGGGACGCCGTCGGCCAGATCGCCCGGACCACCGTGGCCAACATCGAGGACCACCTCGCCGGCACCACCGGCGACAACACGCTCGTCCGCCCCGATACGGTGTGACACCCGCCGGGGTGCCGACCCCCGCCGGGGACCGGACCGATGGGCCCTGCCGCCAGGGAAGTTCGGCCCTAACCCCGGGTGACCGCCATCGGGATGATCGATGTGTCGGTCGGGCCCGCATCGAGGGCTCCGGCCGTGACGGTGAGCGCCGTCCCTCTACCTGCCTACATCTCAGGGGAGTTCCATGCTTTCGCCCGAGTCGGCCGCTGTCGTCCGCGCCACCCTGCCCGCTGTCGGCGGGGCCCTGGACCGGATCACGGCGCGCTTCTACGGCACCATGTTCGCCGAGCAGCCGGAGCTGCTGGACGGCCTGTTCAACCGTGCCAACCAGGCCAGCGGTGAACAGCGCCAGGCCCTGGCCGGATCCATCGCGGGCTTCGCCCGGGCCCTGCTGGCCGACCCGGACGCCCGCCCGGACGCGCTGCTGTCCCGGATCGCCCATAAACACGCGGCGCTGGGCATCACCGAGGACCAGTACACCATCGTGCACAAGTACCTGTTCCGCGCGATCGGCGATGTGCTGGGGGAGGCGGTGACCCCGGAGGTGGCCGCCGCCTGGGACGAGGTGTACTGGCTGATGGCCGGCGCGCTCATCGCCCGGGAGGCCCGCCTCTACCAGCAGGCACAGGTGGACCCGCGCAAGCCGTGGCGGCCGTGGACCGTGGTGGAGCGACGGGAGGAGACCTGGGACGTGGTCTCCTTCCTGCTGCGCCCGGCCGACGACGGCCCCCTGCCCCCGGCGCGTGCCGGACAGTACGTCAGCGTCCGGGTGCTCATGCCCGACGGCATCCACCAGACCCGCCAGTACAGCCTCTCCAACGCTCCCGGCGGCCGGTTGCGGCGTATCACCGTCAAGCGGGTGGCGAGCGTCGCCGACGCCCCCGAGGGCGAGGTCTCCAACCAGTTGCACCGCACCGTGCGCGTCGGCGACGAACTCACCTTGTCGGCCCCGTTCGGAGACGTGGTCCTGGACGACGCCGACACCCCGCTCGTGCTGGTCTCCGCCGGCATCGGATGCACCCCGATGGCCGGCATGCTCGAACACCTCGCCGCCACCGGTTCGTCCCGGCCGGTGTGGGTCCTGCACGCCGACCGCACCCCGGCCGACCACGCCCTGCGCGCCGAGACCCGGCGTCTGGTGGAGCAACTGCCGGATGCCCGAGCGGAGTTGTGGTACGAACAGGACGAGAACGAGGAACCGGGCTCTCATGCGGGCCTGATGGACCTCGACGGCCTGGGCCTGCCCGCCGACGCCGACGTGTATCTGTGCGGCTCGCTCCCCTTCATGCGTGCCGTCCGCGCCCAGCTGCTCCAGGCCGGCATCCCCGCGCGCAGTATTCGTTACGAGGTGTTCGGCCCCGACCTGTGGCTGGCGCACGCCGAGGACTGAGACCCGCGGCAACGCCTGGTGGTCAGCTGCCCGCGGGGCTGTCCGGTGCGGCCGGACTCCCGGCGGGCAGCGTGACGCTGGGCTCGACCGCGCGCACGGTGTGCGGCGGCCGGGCGGGCAGGTGGAGCCAACTGCCCGGTGCCGCCTCGCGTCTTCTGCCCGCCGAGCACGAGGTCGAGGCGGCCCATGACAGGCGGTGGCAGGCGGTCCCGGCGGCGGTGGAAGACGCCGCGTATCGCCCGGCGCGCGCACTGCGGGTGCCTGTCATGCGCCTGCGGACCCGGCGCCGCGGTCGGTCTCGTCGGCCCAGCGGGCGGCGAGTGCCGTGGCGCGCCGGGCCGCGGCGGCCACCGCTTCGGGGCCGCCGCCCGCACGCCCCGCCGCATATCCGACCAGGAACGTCGTCAGCGGGGCGGCCGGCCGGGCGACGCCGTGAGCGGCCTTCCCCGCGAGGGCGAGCAGCAGGTCCCGGTCGACTTCGAGGTCGATTCCCAGATCGGCCTGCACGGCGGCCGTCCATTCCTTCAGTACGTCGTCCACGATCATCGTTCCTTCCTCTGCGCGGCCCTCGACCGAGGGCCGCGCGCTGTGTGTCTTCAAACTGTCATGGCCTGTGGCCGGCTACAGCAGGCTGCTCCAGTACGGCCAGAAGCGGGTGAGAACCAGCAGGGCGATCACCCCGTACCAGGCGGTGAGCAGCATTCCGTGCGTGTCCCGGAGGAAGTCCAGCATGCCCCGGGGAGCGGGGACGACTCCCCGTTCCAGGCAGTGCAGGGTCAGATACCAGAACAGCGCGATGGTGGCGACCCAGACGACGGCGCAGTAGGGGCAGATCTTGCCCAGCCCGTAGAGCGACTGCCCCATCAGCCAGTGCACGAACACCACTCCGGCCAGCGCCCCGGCGTCCAGCGCCAGCCACAGCCTGCGGTGCAGGCGCGCCCCGGACAGCACGGCGACGCCCAGGGCGGTCACGGCGGCGAAGCCACCCAGCCCGAGCAGCATGTTGGGGAAGCCGAACAGGCGGCCCTCCGGGCTGGACATGACGCTGCCGCAACTCACGACCGGGCTGATGTTGCAGGGCGGCTGATAGGCGGGGTCACGGAGCAGCCGCCAGTCGTCCACGGTCAGCTCGAAGGAGGCGAGCCAGCCGACGATCCCGGTCAGCAGCATGACCAGGCCCGTGCGGCGGCTCGCTCCCACGGCAGGCGCGGCCCGCGCGGACGTGGGGTCCGGCGCGAGCGCGGATCCGTGACTCATACGGGGCGCCGGGAGGTGGAGGCCGGCCGGGACCGGTGCGCGGGCGTCGCGGCCGGGGTGGCACGCCGCCGGTAGACCAGGTAGGGCCTCACCAGGTAGCCGATCGGGACGCTCCACACGTGCACGAGCCGGGTGAAGGGCCAGACCGCGAAGAGGAGGAAGGCGGTCAGGGCGTGCAGCTGGAACAGCAGCGGCGCACCGGCCATCGCCTCGGGCTGCGGCTGGAGGGTGAAGACGCCACGGAACCAGACGGAGACGGTCTGCCGGTAGTCGTAGCCGGGTCCGAAGACGTTGTGCGCGGCGGTGGCGGTGATGCCCAGCAGGACCGTGGCGGACAGCAGCGGGAAGAGGAGTTTGTCGCTGCGGTCGGTGCCCAGACGGATCCGGCGGGTCAGCAGCCGGCGGGCGGACAGCATGCCCAGGCCGGTGACCATGGCCACGCCCGCCACCGAGCCCGCCCAGACGGCCGTGGTGTGGTAGGCGTGCTCGCTGATGCCGGCCGCCTCGGTCCAGGAGGCGGGCACCACCAGCCCGCCCACATGCCCGGCGATCACCATGAAGGCGCCCAGATGGAACAGCGGGCTGCCCCAGCGCAGCCACCGGTGTTCGAGGAGCTGGCTGGTGCGGGAGGTCCAGCCGAACTGGTCGTGCCGGTAGCGCCAGACGTGCCCGGCCAGGAAGACGGCGAGGCAGACGTAGGGGACGGCGACCCACAGGAGCAGATCGGTGCCGCTCGCCGAGGCGGCGGCCAGGGGGTCGGGTACGGCGTTCATCGGGGGCCTTCCGTACGGCTGGTCGGGGCGGGCGGTACGCGGGTCGGCGGGGCGGGCGCCGGTGGCACGAAGGTGCCCGGCGGGGCGAACTCGCCGTGGCCGTAGTCCCCGTAGGGGGCGAGGCCGACCTCTTCGTTCGGCGGGCCCTCGGTGACGAGCCGGTCCACCGCGGCCCGGTCGGCCTCGGTGGGCGGTGGCAGCAGCGTGAACAGCGCGGCCAGGACGTGCCGGTAGGGCGAGTCCGCGTCGGCCAGGGCGCGGTGGATCAACTCCAGCCCTCGCCGGTGCTGGCGCAGCGGTGCCTCGCCGCGCCCCGGACCGGCCAGGGCGGCGAACTCCAGGACGACCGGCAGGTGGTCGGGCAGTTCACCGCCGTCGATGTCCCAGCCCGCGGCGCGGTACCGCTGGTTCAGGGTGAGCAGGGCCATGCCGCGGCGGCGGGTGTCGCCGTGCAGGTAGTAGGTGAGGTAGAGGCTGCTCCTGCGGCGCAGGTCGAACGTCGCGACGTAGTGCTGCTCCAGGGCCTCCTGCTCCTGGCCGGCGAACCAGGTGGTGAAGGCGGCCAGATGCGTGGCGGCGGGTGAGGCCGGCAGCGCGTCGACCGTCGCGGTGAGCACGGGCCGGGCGGCGGCGAGTTCGGTGTCCGGGTACTGCAGCAGCAGCGAGCACAGCCGCAGCAGCAGGGTGCGCGCCTCGTCCTCCTCGGGTGTGCGGGGCGCCGGGCGGCGTACGGCCGCGCGGACGCGGGTGCGGACGATGGCGGGGATCGACGCGGGCAGCGGGCTCATGGACGGCCTCCGGCGGTGTTGCGGCGCAGGGTGGGAATGCCGAGCAGCACGCTCCGGCCGCCGGACGGCGTCGGTTCGCCGGACGTCTCGACCGGGCAGCGGTTCTCCATCGCGGTCAGGGCGGCGGCGTCCTCCTTGTGAGCGGCGGGGACCACGTACCGGTCGGCGTACTTGGCGACGGCCAGCAGCCGGTGCAGGTCCTCCGCCTCGCCGGCGGTGAGCGAGACCGCCTTCAGGACGGTCTCGTCACCCGCCTCGCCGAGGGTGCGTTCGCGCATGTACGAGCGCAGCGCGGTGAGCTTCATCAGCACGCCGGCGACGACGTCGGTGTCCCCGGCGGTGAACAACTCCGCCAGGTATTCCAGCGGGATGCGCAGCCGGGTGACGGCGGCGAAGACGTGGTCGGGATCGTCCTGGTTGCCGCCTGCCGCGTCGACGGCGTCGAGGACGGGGGAGAGCGGGGGCACATACCAGACCATCGGCAGGGTGCGGTACTCGGGATGCAGCGGCAGGGCGACCCGGTACTTCGCGACCAGGGCGTACACCGGGGAGCGGCGGGCCGCGTCCAGCCAGTCCTCCGGGATGCCGGAGGCACGGGCGGCCGCGATCACCTCGGGGTCGTGCGGGTCGAGGAAGACACCGCGCTGGGCGTCGAGGAGGTCCTGCTCGTTGGGGGTGGCCGCGGCCTCGCCGACCCGGTCGGCGTCGTACAGCAGCAGTCCCAGGTAGCGCAGCCGGCCGACGCAGGTCTCGGAGCAGACGGTGGGCTGCCCGGCCTCGATGCGCGGGAAGCAGAAGGTGCACTTCTCGGCCTTGCCGGTGGCGTGGTTGACGTACACCTTCTTGTACGGGCAGGCCGTCACGCACATCCGCCAGCCACGGCAGCGGTCCTGGTCGACCAGGACGATGCCGTCCTCGGCCCGCTTGTACATCGCGCCGGACGGACAGGCGGAGACGCAGGCCGGGTTGAGGCAGTGCTCGCACAGCCGGGGCAGATGGAAGAGGAAGGTCTGCTCGAACTCGAACTTCACCTTCTCGGCCCAGGCGCCGGTCAGGTTGGGGTCGCCGCCCGCGTGCTCGGGTGCGCCGCCGAGCCCGTCCTCCCAGTTGGCGCCCCAGGTGATGGCGGTGGGCCGCCCGGTGAGGACCGAGCGGGGGCGGGCGACCGGGACGTCCTTGCCGGCCGGGGCGTTGACCAGGTTGTCGTAGTCGTAGGTGACCGGCTCGTAGTAGTCCTCGATGCTCGGCAGGTCCGGGTTGGAGAAGAGGGACAGCAGCCGCCTGACCCGGCCTCCGGAGCGCAGCACGAGCCGGCCGCGCCTGTCGAGCGTCCAGCCGCCCTTCCAGTGTTCCTGGTCCTCGTAGCGGCGCGGATAGCCGACACCGGGCTTCGTCTCGACGTTGTTGAACCAGGCGTACTCGACGCCGGTGCGGTTGGTCCACGTCTGCTTGCAGGTGACCGAACAGGTGTGGCAGCCGATGCACTTGTCCAGGTTCATCACCATCGCCACTTGGGCCATCACACGCATCTCAGTACTCCACTTGCTGATCGCGACGGCGGACGACGGTGACCTCGTCGCGCTGGTTGCCGGTCGGGCCGTAGTAGTTGAAGGCGTAGGTGAACTGCGCGAAGCCGCCCGCGAGATGGGTGGGCTTGAGCAGCAGCCGGGTCAGCGAGTTGTGGATACCGCCCCGCTTGCCGCTGACCTCGGTCTTCGGCACGTTCACCGTGCGGTCCTGGGCGTGGTACATGTACACGGTGCCCTCGGGCATCCGGTGGGTGACCACGGCACGGGCGGCGACGACGCCGTTGCGGTTGTACGCCTCGATCCACTCGTTGTCCTTGACGCCGATCCTGGCGGCGTCGGCGGTGGACATCCAGATCACCGGGCCACCGCGGGACAGGTCGAGCATGTACTTGTTGTCCTGGTAGTTCGAGTGGATGGACCACTTGGAGTGCGGGGTCAGATAGCGGACCGTGACCTCCGCCCGGCCGTCCTCGTGCAGTTGCTCGTCGCCGTAGTGCCGAATCGCGTTCAACGGGGGCCGGTAGGCGGGCAGTTGTTCGCCGAGTTCCGCTATCCAGTCGTGCTGGACGAAGAAGTGCTGCCGACCGGTGAGCGTGTGCCAGGGCTTCTTGTGCTCGGTGTTGATGACGAACGGCGAGTAGCGCCGGCCGCCGGTCTCCGATCCCGACCACTCGTAGGAGGTCATCACGGAGCGCGGCTGGGTGCGGGTGTCGGCGAAGGTGATCCGCTCGGCCTCACGTTCAAGGGCCAGCTCCACCAGGCCCCCGCTGCCGGTCTGCCGCTCCATCTCGCGGAAGCCCTCGGTGGCCAGGCGCCCGTTGGTGGTGCCGGACAGGGCGAGGATCGCCTCGCACATGTCGGAGGCGGTGGCCAGCGAGGGCCGCCCGGCGGCGATCCCGTCCCGCACGGTCCCGCAGCGGTGCCGCAGCTCCTCCAGTTCCCGGTCCGGGTGGACGGTGATGCCCTTGGTGGTGGTGCCCAGGGTGTCGAACAGGGGGCCCACGGCGCGCATCTTCTGCGCGGTCGCGGCGTAGTCCCGTTCGACGACCACGAGTTTCGGCATGGTCCGCCCGGGGACCGGCTCGCACTCCCCGGCCTTCCAGTCCCGTACCACCCCGCCCGGCTGGGCGAGTTCGTCGGGGGTGTCGTGCGTGAGCGGCACGGCGAGGACGTCGGTGCGGGTGCCCAGGTGCCCGGCGGCCAGTTCGCTGAACCTGTCGGCGATCGTCAGGAACGTGTCGTAGTCGGTGCGGGCCTGCCAGGGCGGGGCGATGGCCGGGGTGAAGGCGTGCACGAAGGGGTGCATGTCCGTGCTGGACAGGTCGTCCTTCTCGTACCAGGTCGCGGCCGGCAGGACCACGTCGGCCATCAGCCCGGTGGACGTCATCCGGAAGTCCATGCAGACGAGCAGGTCCAACTTGCCCTCGGGCGCATCCTCGCGCCACACCACGTCCTTCGGCCGCTGCTCGGGCGGGGTCTGTGCGGAGCGTACGGCCGCGTCCGTGCCCAGCAGATGCCGCAGGAAGTACTCGTTGCCCTTGCCGGAGGAGCCGAGCAGATTCGCCCGCCACACCGTCAGGACCCGCGGGAAGTTGGCCGGGTCGTCGGGGTCCTCGACGGCGAACTTCAGCCGGTTCGCCTTGAGTTCGTCGACGATGTGCTCGGCGACCCCGCGGCCCCTGGCCGCAGCCTCGTCCGTCAGATCGAGCGGGTTGCGGTTGAAACCGGGGTGACCGGGTGTCCAGCCCAGCCGCACCGCCTGCGCCAGGCAGTCGGCGAAACCCTTGCCCTCGAACCGCCCGTCACCGAGCGGGGAGGCCAGCTCCTCGGGCCCGAACGCCTCGTAGCGCCACTGGTCCGAATTCAGGTACCAGTACGACGTGCCCGCCATGTGCCGGGTGGGCCGCTGCCAGTCGAAGGCGAAGGCCAGATGCTGGAAGCCGGTCAGCGGACGGACCTTCTCCTGGCCGACGTAGTGCGCCCAGCCGCCGCCGTTGACGCCCTGGCAGCCGGTCATGGTGGTCAGCGCGAGGAAGGCGCGGTAGATGGTGTCGGAGTGGAACCAGTGGTTCGTGCCCGCACCCATGGCGATCATGGAGCGGCCCCGGGTGCGTTCGGCGTTGCGGGCGAACTCCCGCGCGATACGGGTGGCCTGCTGGGCCGGCACCGAGGTGATGGTCTCCTGCCAGGCCGGTGTGTACGGCTGAGACGCGTCGTCGTACGAGGACGGCCAGTTGCCCGGCAGACCCGGCCGCCGCACCCCGTACTGCGCCAGCATCAGGTCGAACACCGTGGTGACCAGGCGCCCGCCGATCCTGCGCACGGGCACACCGCGCACCATCACCGAACCGCCTTCCGTGCCGCCCTCGTCGAAACGGGGCAGCGCCACGGCAGCCGTGTCCTGCGCACCCTCCAGCAGGCTCAACGCGGGTGTGATGTCGTTCAGTTCGAGGTTCCAGCGGCCCTGCTCGGCCGTCCCCCAGCGGAAGCCGAGCGAGCCGTTCGGCACGACCGGTTCACCGGTTGCCGCGTCCAGGAGCACGGTCTTGGACCCGGCGTGTTCCGTGTCGTGCCCGAGGTCGGCGGCGGTCAGGAACCCGTCCGGGACCAGCCCCCGCTCGTGTTCGCGCAGGGCCACCAGGAACGGCGCGTCGGTGAAGGTGCGCAGATAGTCCCGGAAGTACGGCACATCGCGGTCGACCAGGAACTCGCGCAGGATCACATGCCCCATCGCCATCGCCAGCGCGCCGTCCGTGCCGGGGTGCGGGGCCATCCACTCGTCGGCGTGTTTGACGTTGTCGGCGTAGTCGGGGCTGACCGCGACGACCTTGGTTCCGTTGTAGCGGGTCTCCGTCAGGAAGTGCGCGTCAGGCGTGCGGGTGACCGGGATGTTGGAGCCCCACATCACGAGATACCCCGCGTTCCACCAGTCGGCCGCCTCGGGCACGTCCGTCTGGTCGCCGAAGACCTGCGGCGAGGCGACCGGCAGGTCGGCGTACCAGTCGTAGAACGACAGGAGCGTCCCGCCGATCAGCGACATGAAACGGGCGCCGGCCGCGAAGGACGCCATGGACATCGCCGGGATGGGGGAGAAGCCCGCCACCCGGTCGGGACCGTACCTCTTGATGGTGTGCACATGGGCGGCGGCGACCAGCTCGGTGACCTCGTCCCAGTCGGCGCGCACCAGGCCGCCCTTGCCGCGGGCCCGCTTGTAGGCGCGGGCCTTCGCCGGGTCGCCGGTGATCTCCGCCCAGGCCGCCACCGGGTCGCCGAGCCGGCGCCGGGCCTCGCGCCACAGCTTCAGCAGCGCGCCCCGCACATACGGGTAACGGACCCGGCTCGGGGAGTAGGTGTACCAGGAGAACGACGCCCCGCGCGGGCAGCCGCGAGGCTCGTACTCGGGGCAGTCGGCGCCGATCGACGGGTAGTCGGTGGCCTGGTGCTCCCAGGTGATGATCCCGTCCTTGACGTACACCATCCACGAGCAGGAACCGGTGCAGTTGACGCCGTGCGTGGACCGCACCACCTTGTCGTGCGCCCAGCGGTCCCGGTAGAAGCCCTCCCACTTCGGGTCGCCTTCTCCGAAGACGGCGCGTCCGTCGGCCGACACCTCGCGGCGGGTCAGCAGCCTGCGGGCGGCCAGCGGCCATCCCTCGTCCGCGCGCCGCTGCGCCGGCCGCACGATCTTGTCGTTCTCCATGGTCAGGAACGCTAGGCGTTGACCTGGTCCGGAGCCTGGGGCCGAACGGCCCTGACCCGCAGCCCTTCCGGCCCGGACCTCACCTGCCGCACCGGGACCCAGGTCCCACCCGTCGTGCCGATGCAACGGGCGGCGCGGATGCGGCACCGGCCACGTGGGACGGACCGCGTGCTCATCTGAAGCGGTCCACGCTCGGGTTCCCGCTCCGCGGACGGCCGTTCGGCCCTGTTCCGGAGCGTGATCAGGGGCCGGTAGGCGGTGCGGGGGGACCGGTCGGCCCACGTGCCGACGGCCGCGACCCGGCGATGCTGGCCTGTGACCGGCCGGGAGCGTTCACGGACCGTCGGGTCCGGGCTTGTCCGGCCACGTCTTCTCGTGTCCAGGGCCGCGTCAGGCACGGCGCATTCCCGGTCCGGTCACCGTCCGGCCCCGTGCCTGTTCCCGTGCCGCGGCCGGACGGTTGTCCGCCACGTCCCCGCGTCCGGCGCCCGTCTCTGTGCCTGGCCGCCCGGGGCGCCGCTCGCGTCAGGGGGCGTGGCGGGCGAGCCGCCTCTACCCGTACCGGCCGGCTGGTCCGGCTGTGAACCGCTGGAGAGACCTTCATGAGTGCTCTCACCCTTGCGTCGGCCCCCGAGGACGCTGCGGCTCTCGAAGCCGCAGCAGGCCACAACGACCGTCTCGCAGGCGAGTTGAGCGGGCATGTGACGGTGCTGCTCACCGCCGTGGACCGCGATCCCCGTGCCGCGGAGAAGATCCGCGCCGCGCTCGTCGCCTTCTGCGAGCGCGAACTCCTGCCGCATGCCGCCGCCGCGGAGTCCGTGCTCTACCCCGTCGCGCGCCGTCTTCCCGACAGCCGTCTGCTCATCGAGAGCCTGAGCGCGGAGCACGGCTGTCTGATCGCGCTGGTCGACGCCTTGCGGGCCGCGCCCGGCCCGATCGGCGCCGCCGCCGACGCCCGGGCCCTGCACGTGCTCTTCGAAGAACACGTCGCCAAGGAGAACGGCCTCGTGCTGCCGCTGCTCGCCGTGGCACCCGGCGTCCGGCTTGCCGCGCTGCTCGCGGACCTGCGTGCCCGGCTTGCGCAGGACACGGCCACCGGCCGCAGTTTCGGATCCAGGGGTTCAGGGACGGACAAGGATATAACCGGCAAAGAGGTCGAGGAGAGCGGTGGCTGCGGCGGCGGCTGTGGAGGTGGCGGAGGCTGTGGATGCGGCGGTGCGCAGGAGGCGACCGTGCCCGAACTGGACCTGCGGTCAGTGCCCCACGCCCTGCGCCACGGCACGGCCTTCGGCGCGCTCGACACCGTCCCGGCCGGACGAGCCATGGTGCTCATCGCGCCGCACGACCCGTTGCCGCTGCTCGCACAGATGGAACAGCGCACACCCGGCCTCTTCGCGGTCGAGTATCTGCAGCGGGGTCCCGAAGCCTGGCGGCTGAGCCTCAGCCGTCGCTGACCCGGCGCCACGGCGCATGCCCGCCGGGTCCCGGACCCGGATGCACGGGCGTCCGCGGACGCGCCCATCACGTGAGAGGACAGGAAGGCACGTCATGGACAGAGCACACCACTGGACCGGCGCACTGGTCAGGACGGTCGGCGCGGCCCTGGTGGCCGCCGGACCCGTCATGCTGGTGCAGGGCCGCAAGGGCCGCAAGGAGATCCGCAGCGAACTGGCCGCACAGAAAATCACGTTCCCCCGGCACGGACTGCCGGCCCACCTCGCCCCCTTCACCGGGCACCATGTGCAGACCGGCCCCCAGGCCCACGCATACGCCGAGCTGATCAAGGACCATGTCGTCCAGGCGACCGGCGGCCGCACCTACGCAGAGATCACCGAAGAGCTGCACGCCACCGGGAACGACGACGAAAAACTCATCCAGTTGCGCCAGACCGCCTTCATGGGCGAAACCCTGCGCGGCTCCCTGCTGTCCGCCTACCAGGCCTGGCAGCTCACCACGCTGGTCATGGGCCTGGGCGGGGCGCTGACCGGCCTCGGCGCGGCGCTGGTCGCGACGGCGCACACCTTGGGTGCGGACCGGCACCACCACTGATCTGCCCGGCCCCACCCGCGCTGACCCGATTGGGCCGCCGACCGTCAGGTCGGCGGCCCACTGACGTCAACGGGGCATGAACGTCCTTTCCGCCGGGCCGTCCAGGACCGATCCGCTCGGGCATGTTCCGTTCCGGCAAAGGAAGTTGCCGGGATGGGAAGCCTGCGGGGCGGGTCTTTCCAGTGTGCTTCCTGACGGCCCGTCCGGCCCTGCCGCGGCCGCCGGAACGAGGGACCCTCGGCCCATGCCGAAGGGCTCATCGGCCGCCGCGCCCCGGGCGCCCGATGCCGAATGCTGGTTCTCGACCGATCCGGAGGTGTCCCGTGCACTACTGCAACCAGCATCCGAGCGGCTGTCCACACGGCCGTCCCCCGACACGGGTGCTGCGCAGGGGCCGGACCGGTCACGGTCCGGCCGCCCGCCACGTCTGCCCTGACTCCCGGGCGGCCGGACGTACGATCCGCACCCAGCGCACGCGGAGGGCCCGGTGAGCGCCGCCCGAGTGATCCGCCGACAGCACCAGAACGTCGCGGACAAGCCGTTCATCGTGATCTGGGAGTCCACCCGGGCCTGCCCCCTGGCCTGCCTGCACTGCCGAGCCGAGGCCGTGCCCGACCGTGACCCGCGGGAACTGGACACCGCGGCCGCGCAGGAACTGATGCGTCAGGTGGCCGCGTTCGGGCAGCCCGCCCCGCTCTTCGTGATCACAGGCGGGGACCCCTTCCAGCGCCCCGACCTGCTGGAGCTGATCGCGTACGGCGAAGAGGCGGGCGTCCGCGTCGCCGTGTCCCCCTCCGGCACCCCCACGCTCACCCCCGACCGGCTGCGTGCCGTGCACGAGGCCGGTGCCGTCGGGCTCTCGCTCAGCCTGGACGGCTCCACGGCCGAACTGCACGACGGATTCCGGGGCGTACCCGGGGTGTACCGCTGGACCCTCGACGCCTGGGACACCGCCCGCACCCTCGGCATGAAGGTACAGATCAACACGACGGTCACCCGGCACAACCTGCACGACCTGCCGGACATCGTCCGCCTGGTCGCCGACCACGGCGTGATGCTGTGGAGCGCCTTCTTCCTGGTGCCCACCGGCCGCGGCGGGCAACTCGGCGCGCTCACCCCGGCCGAGGCCGAGGACATCCTGAACTTCGTGTACGACGTGGGCCTGACCGTGCCCGCCAAGACGACCGAGGCACACCACTTCCGACGCGTCGCACTCCAGAGGAAGGTGCTCGCGGACGCCGGCGAGGACCACACCGCGGCGCTGCAACTCGGGCCGCTGTACCGGCGACTGCGCGACCGGGCCGCCGAGTTGGGCCTGGACACCCGAGGCCGCCGGGCGCGCCGGCCGCCGCTGGACGTCAACGCGGGCCGTGGCTTCGTCTTCGTCTCGCACACCGGCACCGTGCACCCCAGCGGCTTTCTGCCCCTCGGGGCGGGCAGCGTGCGCGAGACACCCCTGCCCGAGATCTACCGCACCTCACAGCTGTTCACCGGCCTACGGGACGCCGACCGGCTCGGCGGCCGATGCGGATCGTGCGAGTTCCGCCGTGTCTGCGGCGGCTCCCGCTCGCGGGCCTACGGCGTCACCGGCGATCCCTTCGCCGAGGAACCCTGGTGCGGCTACCGGCCCGGGTCCTTTCCCCACCAACGGGAACTGGCCGCGCTGCTGTCCGGCGGCGCCCCCACGACGCACCGGTGACCCGCCGGTTTCCTCATCCCCCGTCCCCACACCGCGCGAAGCACCAGGAAGCCACGTGACCAGTCGGCCCGACCGACCCGACACCACCCAAGGTCGCTACCCCAGCAGGTTCAGGCAATCCGGCCTGAAGGCCCGTCATCTGCGCGCCCACATCGCCGTATCGGCATGGACGGCTCTGGCGTTGCTCGCGGCCACCGCCCAGCAGACGCTGCCCGTCGCCCGCTGGCTGGCGATCCATCTGTTCCTGCTCGGCGCCGCCACCACCGCCATCATGGTCTGGAGCGAGCACTTCGCCGTCGCCCTGCTGCACGCCCGCCGCCCCGACGAACGCTGGAGCGATACCCGGCTGGCCTGCGTCAACCTCGCCGTGGCCGGTGTGGTGCTCGGGGTGTGGGCGGACCGGCCGGTCCTGACGGGCGCCGCGTGCGCGCTGCTGGTGATCGCTCTCACCGCCCATCTGGTGGTCCTGGTGCGCCTCGGCCGGGGTGCGCTGGGCGGACGTCTCGCGCCTGTCGTCGGCTTCTACCGGGTCGGCACGGCGGCGCTGATCGCCGGTGCGGTGCTGGGCGGGCTGCTGGCCACCGGTCACGCCGGTCCGCGTCACTCCACCGGGCTACGGCTGGCCCACCTCCACGTCGCCCTGCTGGGCTGGATCGGACTGCCCGTGCTGGGCACGTTGTTCATGCTCTGGCCCACCGTACTGGGTGTGCGCATGGCCGAGCGCACGACCCGGGTCGCGCGCTGGGTGCTCGGGCTGACCGCCGGCGGACTGCTGAGCGCGGTGGCCGCACTCGCGGCGGGCCTGCGCCGGCCCGGCCTCGTCGGTGTCGCGGTGTACGCCGTGGGCGTGGCCGTGGCGATGGAACTGTTCATCCGGACGGTACGCGGGCGGCGCCCGGTGTCGACGGCGGCGGCCTGGACGCTGGGTGCGGCCGCCGCATGGCTGTGCGTGGGTGTGGCCGCCGACGCGGGCATCCTCGCCGTGCGGCCGCTCGACGAGGCGGCGGAGGCCGTGGGGTCACGCGTACCGGTGTTCCTCATCGGGTTCGTCGCGCAGATCCTCATCGGCGCACTGATGTATCTGCTGCCCATCGTGCTCGCGGGCGGCCCGAAGGAGCGCGCCGCGCTGCGCACGGTGCTGGAACGGGGCTGGCAGGTCCGCTCGGCGGTCCTCAACGGTGGCGTCGCGCTGCTGGCGCTGCCGCTGCCCGCTTTCGCCGGCACGGTCGGCATGCTCCTGGCCGGGGCGGCCGGAGCGGCCTTCATCGTCCGCACGGTCCGCGTCCTCGTCCGAGGAGGCGGCCGGGTGCGGGAGGGCGGTTCCTCCCGACGGCCGGCCCTGCTGGGCACCGCGGGGGGTGCCGTACTGATCGTGCTGGCCGTGCTGGTGGCCAACAGCGGCGGCTCCACGGAACGGCCGGCCGCCGCAGCCGGGACGGAGCACGGGGGCGCGACCGTCACACGCACCGTGGACGTCACCCTGGCGAACATGCGCATCCGCCCCAGCCGGATCGAGGTGAGCGCAGGTACCGGACTGAAGCTGAGGGTCACCAACAAGGACGTCCAGCGCCACGACCTCAAGGTGGACGGCGGCCCGGCGACCCCGCTCCTGTCCCGCGGCGAGAGCCGCACCCTCGATCTCGGGCCGGTCACCGAGGACCGCACCGCCTGGTGCACACTGCCCGGACACCGGGCCGCCGGAATGACCCTCGACATCGTCGTGCGGCACAGCACCGGCGGCACCATGGCGGGGCACGACATGTCCGGCACGGGCACCGGCGCCGGCACGCTGGACCTCGCCCCCGACTTCTCCCACGGGTGGCGGCCCCGCGACGCGGACCTGGCCCCCGCTCCCGGCGGAACGGTGCACAAGGCAGAACTGCGTGCCGTCCGCCGGACGGTCGAGGTCGCCCCCGGCGTCGAGCAGCAGATGTGGACCTTCGGCGGCACCGCACCCGGCCCCACCCTGCGCGGCAAGGTGGGCGACGTCTTCGAGATCACCCTCGTCAACGACGACCCCACCATGGGCCACGGCATCGATTTCCACCCCGGATCCCTCGCCCCCGACCGGGCGATGCGCACCATCCAGCCCGGTCAGCGGCTGGTCTACCGCTTCCGCGCCGACAGGGCCGGTGCATGGCTCTACCACTGCAGCACGGCACCGATGCTCCAGCACCTGGGCAACGGCATGTACGGCGCCGTCATCATCGACCCACCCGGCCTGGCGGCAGTGGACCACGAGTACGTGCTGGTCTCCTCCGAGCTGTACCTGGGCACCCCCGGCAGCGCGGCACAGGTGACGAAGATGCGTCAGGGAACCCCGGACGCCTGGGTGTTCAACGGCATCGCCGCCCAGTACGCGAAGGCACCGCTCACGCTGCGGGCAGGCGAGCGGGCCCGTTTCTGGGTGGTGGCCGCGGGGCCCGGCGACGGCATCTCCTTCCACATCGTCGGCACCGTCTTCGACACCGTGTACAAGGAGGGCGCCTACCTGCTCGAACGCGGAGGGCCCGGCGGTTCGCAGGCACTGGACCTCGCGGTGGCCCAAGGCGGCTTCGTCGAGACGACGTTCCCCGCCGCCGGGCACTACTCCTTCGTCGACCACGACATGCGCCACGCCGAGGCCGGGGCGATGGGCATGGTGGAGGTGAGCCGGTGATGGGCACCGTCGGCCTGTGGTCCCTGGTCCGCTTCCTGCACGTCACCGGAGCCGTGCTGTGGGTCGGCGGGCAGCTCGCCCTGACCCTGGTCGTGCTGCCGCTCGCCCGGCGGATGCTGGCCGCGGACGCCAGGGACCGCTTCGCGGCAGCGGCCGGCCGCCGGTTCGGGCTGCTGACCGGGACCGTGTTCCTGCCCCTGCAACTGGGCACCGGGTGGGCCATGGCCTGGCACCGGGGCGTCACCTGGGCATCGCTCGCCGATCCCGGCTACGGGCGCACCCTCGCCACCAAACTCGCGCTGTTCGTGCTGGTGATGCTCGCGGCGGCCGGGCATGGCATCGCGTACGCGAAGGGCCGTGCCGAACTGGCCCGCGCCTTGGCCGTCATGTCGCTGGTCGGCTCGCTGGGCGTCGTACTGCTCGCCGCCGCCCTGCCCGCCACCTGACCACCGACGGTGCGCGTCCTCGGACGCGGTCAGTCCGTATCGCGCAGGCCGGCGATCTCGCGGCCGGTGACCATCTCCGCCTCGATGCGCACATAGACGCCGTCCTGGGTGACCACCCAGGATCGCGGGCCCGTTCGTGACAGCCGTTCGTGTTCGGCGGGGTCGCTCACCACGCTCGCCCGACCGGTGACGACCACGCTCCAGCCGGAGCGGGTCGCGGCGTCGAAGTCGTCGGCCTCGAAGGCGACCACGACACCGTCGATGGCGCGGACCAGGTCCGAACTCGCCGACGTGCACAGGAGCACGGAGGAGTCCGTGTCGAGGGAGAAGTTGACCGGAAGCACCGCGGGCAGCGCCCGACGGGTGTAGACGACACGACCGACCGGAACCTTCGCCAACAGGCGCAGGCACTCCTGCCGATCGAGCGCGCGGAAGCCGTCGTTGTGGAACATCAGCCCAGCGTCCCTCATCTGACCGGGGCGGTGTTAGGGCCGGACGGCCCTTGTCCCGTCGTCAGCAGTCTCACCGGGGTGTGCACGCAAGGCGACCCGGAAGCCGGGGACCGCCGGACCGGTGGATGAGGCCGTATGGCCCACCCTTTGGGCAGTGCCTCGCACAGATAGTGGCGTCAGGCCCCGGCGCGCATCGCGCGGTCGGGGGGCTCGCGGCCCCGGTTCCATCCCGGGGCCGCACCACTGCGAACGAAGGGACAGGCGGCATGTTCCAGCCGTCGAGGAGTCAGAAAGAGGCACCGGCACCGGCCACACCGGTACCGGCACCGGCCACACCGGCATCGGCACCGTCCGCGCCGGCACCGGCCGCGTCCGTGCCGGGACGCGCATGGCTCATGCTGGCGTTGGCCACGGTGGGTTTCGCCGTCAACTTCTGGGCGTGGGCGCTGCTCAGCCCGCTCGGCCCGCGCTTCAAGGACGGCCTCGGCCTGAGTTCGTTCCAGCAGTCGCTGCTGGTGGCGGTGCCGGTGGTGGTCGGCTCGCTGGGACGGATCCCGGTGGGCGCGCTCACCGACCGCTACGGCGGGCGCGTGATGTTCCCGCTGGTGTCGGCCGCCACCATCGTGCCCGTGCTCTACCTCGGCCTGGCCGGACACTCCTCGCTCGCCGCCCTGCTGGTGGGAGGGTTCTTCCTCGGTATCGGCGGCACCGCGTTCGCCGTCGGTGTGCCGCTCGTGAACGCCTGGTTCCCGCCCGAGCGACGGGGCCTGGCCATCGGGGCCTTCGGCGCCGGCATGGGCGGCACCGCCATCAGCGCCCTGACCACCGTGAAGCTGGTCGACGCGCACGGCATGTCCACCCCGTTCGTGATCACGGCCGCGGTGCTGGCCGTGTACGCGGTGGCCGCCGCGCTGCTGCTGCGTGACGCACCCGGCCGCACCGTGCCGGCCGAGCCGCTGGCCCGCCGCCTGGCTGCCACCCTGAAGCTCGGGATCACCTGGCAGGCATCCGTTCTGTACGCGGTCGCGTTCGGCGGGTACGTCGCCTTCTCGGTGTACCTGCCCACGTACCTGAAGACCGGCTACGGCCTGCCGCAGGGCGACGCTGCGAACCGCATGGCCGGGTTTGTGCTGCTGGCGGTGGCGATGCGCCCGGTCGGCGGCTGGCTGTCCGACCGGCTGGGCCCGGCCCGGGTGCTGGCCGGGGCGCTGACCGTGGTCGTGGCCGGGGCCGTGGTGCAGTCGTTCACCCCGGATCTGGCGCCGGTGGGCACCCTCGCCTTCCTGGCCATGGCCGCCGCGCTCGGCGCGGGCAGCGGGGCGACCTTCGCCCTGGTGGCCCTGCTGACCCCGGCCGCCCAGGTCGGCTCGGTCACCGGTGTGGTCGGCGCCGCGGGCGGCCTCGGCGGCTTCCTCCCGCCGCTGGTGATGGGCTCGCTCTACGGCGAGTACGGCACCTATGCGGCCGGCCTCGCGCTGCTCGCGATCGTGGCCGCCGCCGCACTCGCCTACACCCTCACCGGTGTCCGCACCGCGGGCAGCACGGCGTAGGAACCGGCGGACGGTTACGAGGCCGAGCACGGGCGGCGGCGTCAGTCGGTGGGGGAGAGCGGGACCACCCATTCGACGACGGTGCCGCTCGGTCGGTTCGCGGACAGGGTGAACACGCCGCCCCTCTCCTCCGCGCGCCCGCGAAGGTTCGCCAGGCCGCTGCGGCGGGTGACCGCGGGGTCGATCCCGCGGCCGTTGTCGGCCACCCGCAGCTTCACGGCTGCATCGGTGACCTCGACACCGACATCGACGGCGGTGGCGTCCGCGTGCCGGGCGGCGTTGGACAGCGCCTCGCCGAGCACGGCCAGCAGTTGCTCGGCCTGCTCGGCGGACACGGCCGTGTCCAGCAGCCCGGTCATGCGCAGCGCGGGAGCGAAGCCGAGCGACTCGGTGGCCCGTTCGGCGGCCGCCACCAGCTGGGCGCGCAGCCCGCTTCCACGACGGTCCTGATCGTGCTCGCGGAGGGCGTAGATGGTGCCCCGAATGATCTTGATGGTGTCGTCCAGGTCGGCCACGACCCGCTGGATGCGCTCGCTCACCTCGGGCAGGTCGGAGATCCGGCCCAGCGTGGACTGCAGCGTCAGCGCGCCGGCGAACATCCGCTGGATGACGAGGTCGTGCAGGTCGCGCGCGATCCGGTCACGGTCGTTGAGCACGACCATGCGCTCGCTGTCGCGCCGGTGCTCGGCGACGTCCAGCGCCAACGCGGCCTGGTTGCCGAACCCGGTGACCATGTCGATCACGGCGTCGGTGAACAGGGCGCCGCCCGGCAGATGCGCGACCTGGAGCACCCCGCGGACATGCTCCCGGGTGCCGAGCGGTACGAAGAACGCCGGCCCCAGCTCCACCACCGAGGCGCTGCCGCCCTCGGCGCGCGGGTCGGCGCTCACCGCATCGCTGGTGATCGTCTCCCCGGACGTGTAGACCTTCGCGCCCAGCGCTGTGGCGGGCAGCACAAGGCCGCGGACCTCCTCGGCCCCTGCTCCCGAGGCGGCCTCGATGACCAACTCGCCCCGGTCACCGACGGGCACCGCCAAGGTGACCAGGTCCGCGCAGGCCATCTCGCGCACGGTGCCGGTGAAGGACGCCAGCACCGCGGCGGGCTCCGCGCCGGACAGCAGGCTGCGGGTCAGTTCGTTGCTGGCCGCCAGCCACCGCTGCCTGCGGTGCGCCTCGTCGTACAGCCGGGCGTTGTCGATGGCCACACCGGCCGCCGCGGCCAGGGTGCGCAGCACCGCCTCGTCGTCGCTGTCGAACTCCGCGCCGCTCTTCTTGTTCGTCAGATACAGGTTGCCGAACACCTGGTCGCGCACCCGGACGGGGGCGCCGAGGAAGCTGGTCATCGCGGGGTGCCCGGCCGGGAAGCCGACGGATGCCGGATGCTCCGCCAGGTTCGCCAGGCGCAGCGGCTCCGGGTGCCGGATGAGCAGCCCCAGGATGCCCTCGCCGCGCGGGTAGTGCCCGATGCGGGCGATCGCCTCGTCGTCGATGCCGACCGTGACGAACTGCTTGATCGTGCCTTCCTCGCCCAGCACGCCCAGCGCCCCGTACCGGGCGTCGACCAGCGTGACCGCCGACTCCACGATGCGCTGCAGCACCACCTCCAGGTCCAGGTCGGAGCCGACCGCCAACACGGCGTCCAGCAGCGTGTGGACCCGGTCCCGGGCCCCCCGAACCTGCGCCACCTGCTGCTGCAGGTCGTCCAGCAGTGCGTCCAGCCGCAACTGGGGAGACAGCCCTGATGCCTCCACCTCACGCGAAACCTGCGCGTGCTCGTCCACCACAGCTCCCCTCACGACGTAGCCCACCCCCAGAATGCCGCACGGGTGGAACCCGGGTGGAGGCGAGGTGCGGAGCGTGGTGTCGTCCGCCCTCGCCCGTCACCGGGGCGCCGCGGTGGCCGGGACGTCGGCTCATGCTCGCGGTGCCGTCAAAGCAGGCCGGCGCCGTATGCGGGGTGCGCGTGGTGGCGGCCGATGGGCAGGACGAGGGGTTTGCCGGAGAGGGGGTCCTCGATGACGCGGCTCTCCATGCCGTACAGGGCCCGGACGGTGTCCTCGGTCATCACCTCCTCGGGCCTGCCCGCTCTGTGCAGCCGCCCGGCCGCCAGGGCGATCAGCTGGTCGGCGTAGCGCGCGGCGAGGTTGAGGTCGTGCAGGACCATGACGATCGTGGTGCCGCGGGACCGGTTCAGGTCGGTCAGCAGGTCGAGGACCTCGATCTGGTGGCTGATGTCGAGGAACGTGGTGGGCTCGTCGAGCAGCAGCAGATCCGTCTGCTGGGCGAGGGCCATGGCGATCCACACCCGCTGGCGCTGGCCGCCGGAGAGTTCGTCGACGGCCCGGTCGACCAGTTCGCTCGTCTGCGTGGCCTCCAGCGCGGCGGCGACCGCGGCGTCGTCCTTGGCCGTCCAGCGGGAGAAGGCGTGCTGGTGGGGGTGGCGGCCCCGGCCGACCAGGTCAAGCACCGTGATGCCCTCGGGGGTGACCGGTGACTGCGGCAACAGGCCCAGCGTACGGGCGAGTTCCTTGGCCGGGGTGCGATGCACCTCCTTGCCGTCCAGGACGACCCGGCCGGAACGCGGGGCCAGCAGCCGGGACATCGAACGCAGCAAGGTCGACTTGCCGCAGGCATTCGCTCCGACGATCACGGTGATGCTGCCGGCCGCGAGCGTCAGGTCCAGGCCCTCGATGACCGTACGGTCGCCGTAGCCGAGCGTGAGGTCCTCGGTGGCGAGGGTATGGGACGCGGTCACAGTGAGCCTCCGGCCCGGTTGCTGCGGACGATCAGGTGGACGAGATAGGGCGCGCCGAGGACTCCGGTGACGACGCCCACGGGGTAACGGGTGGCGAAGGCGTACTGCCCCGTGAAGTCGGCGACCAGTACGAGCAGGGAACCGACCAGACCGGCGGGCACCAGCAGGGACCCGCCGGTTCCCACCAGCCGGGCGGCGATCGGCCCGGAGAGGAACGCGACGAAGGCGATCGGCCCCGCGGCCGCCGTCGCGAAGGCGATCAGCCCGACGGCCGCGACGATCACCGTGACACGGGTGCGTTCGACACGGACGCCGAGCGCGGACGCCGTGTCGTCGCCCAGGCGCAGCGCGGTGAGGTTGCGGGCCTGTGTCAGCAGGACCGGACCGAGCACGAGCACGGCGAGGACGGTGGGCACGGTCTCGTCCCACGTGGTGCCGTTCAGACTGCCCGTGAGCCAGCGCATGGCCTCCTGGAGGTCCCATTCGCCGGCCTGGGACAGGACGTAGGAGGTGACGCTGTCGAGCAGGGCGGAGATGCCGATGCCGATCAGGATGAGCCGGGTGCCCGCGACCCCGTCGCGGAACGCGAGGGTGTACACCACAAGCGCCACCCCGAGGGCGGCGGCGATCGCCAGGACCGACACCTCCCTCTCGTCGAGCGACAGCATGACGATGGCGATGGCCGCCGCGGCGCTCGCCCCCGAACTGATGCCGATGATGTCGGGGCTGGCGAGCGGGTTGCGCAGCATCGTCTGAAAGGTCACACCGGCGATGCCGAAGCTGAACCCGGCGGTCAGCGCGAGCACCGCACGCGGCAGCCGAAGCCTGCCGACCGTGAACGACGCGCCCGGAACCTCCTCTCCCGTGATCACGCGCAGCACGTCGCCGGCGGGGTAGAAGGTGTGACCGGCCATCAGGGTCGTGACGAACGCGGCCACGACGAGCAGCAGCAGCGTCAGGACGATCAGCCGCCGCCGGCAGGCGCGGCGGACCCTGCTGCGGGCAACGGTCACCAGCGTGGACGGGCCCGTGACGGCAGGAGCGCTCACAGGGATCTGACCTTCTGTCGGCGGACGATGTGGATGAAGAAGGGGGCTCCGACCAGCGCGGTGACGATTCCCACGTCGATCTCGGAGGGGCGCGCCACGACCCGGCCCAGCACGTCCGCGGCCGTCAGCAGCGTGGCACCGCCGAGCGCGGAGAACGGCAGCAGCCAACGGTGGTCGACGCCGGCCAACAGCCGGCAGGTGTGCGGGACGACGAGACCGACGAAGCCGATCGGCCCGGCGACGGCGGTGGACGCGCCGCAGAGCACGACCGCCCCGAGCGAGGCCGTGGCGCGGACCAGGGCCACCCGCTCGCCGAGCCCTGCGGCCAGCTCGTCGCCCAGCGCGAGCGAGTTCAGCGCACGGGCGCAGGGCAGGCAGATCAGGAAGCCGACGGCGAGGAACGGCAGGACCTCGCCGAGCTGCGCGTAGGAGGCGCCCCCGACACCGCCGATCTGCCACAGCCGGAAGGTGTCGGAGATGTCGTTGCGCGGCAGCACCACGGCGCTGACCAGCGAGGCGATCGCGGCCGAGATGGCGGCACCGGCGAGGGCCAGCTTCAGCGGGGTGGCTCCGCCGCGCCCGAGGGAGCCGACGGCGTACACGAACCCGGCGGCCAGCGCCGCGCCTAGCATGGCCACCCAGATGTAGCCGGACGCCGAGGCGAGGCCGAAGTACGCGACGGCGGTGACCACGGCGAGCGAGGCGCCCATGTTGACACCGAGGATGCCGGGATCGGCCAGCGGGTTGCGGGTCACGCCCTGCATGACCGCGCCGGCCAGTCCGAGGGCGGCGCCGACGAGGACGGCCAGGAGCGAGCGGGGGACACGTTTGGCGACCGCCGCCTCCTCCACGGTGTGGTCCGCACCGCCGAGCGCCGACCACACATCGGTCCAGGCGACGTCACGGGAACCGAACGCGAGGGAGCACACCATGACCCCGACGAGGACGGCGGTGAGCACGAGGAGCCAGCTGACGCGCACGCGCGCCGGGCGCCTGACCAGGACGGCGTCCGGCGCGCGCGGGGTGTCGGTGAGGGTCACTTGACCTTGTCCGCGGCCTCGGCGAGCGCTGCCGCATAGTCGTCCAGGACGTACGGGATGGACAGCGGGGTCGGGTTCGCGGCGGTCGCCTTGGGGGTGCTGCCGGGCAGCAGGTAGAGGGAGTCCCGCTTGACGGCGGACAGCTTGGAGGTGAGCGGGTCGCTCTTGAGGGCCTTCAGCAGCTCGCCCTTGTCGTCGCCGTACCCGGTGATGATGTCGACGTCGTTGAAGTCGTCGATGTGCTCGGCGCTCTTGGTGAGCACGAACTTCTTCGTGGACTTCGACGGGCCGGCGACGCTGGCCGGGATCTCCAGGCCGAGGTCGGTGAAGAACTGGGTCCGGGTGTCGTGGGTGGTGTAGAAACCGACCTGGCTCACGTCCTTGGACGACACGTGCGTCATGAACATCGCCGACTTCCCCTTCAGCTGGGGGTACTTGGCGACGGTCTCGCTGATCTGTCCTTCGAGGTCCCCGATCAGCTCGTCGCCCTCGTCGGCCAGTCCGATGGCCTTGCTGTTGAACCGGATGATGTCACGCCACGGGGTCGCCCAGGCGGCTTCGGGGTAGGCCACGACGGGCGCGATCTCGCTGAGGGTCTCATAGTCCTGCTCGGTCAGCCCGGAGTACGAGGCGAGGATGACGTCGGGCTTGGTGTCGGCGACGGCTTCGAAGTCGATTCCGTCGGTCTCGTCGAACAGGACGGGCGTCTTGGCACCGAGTTCCTTGAGGCGGGCCTCGGTCCAGGGCAGCACTCCGTCACCGTCGTCGTCGCCGAAGTTGGCCTTGGCCATGCCGACGGGGACGACCCCGAGGGCGAGCGGCACCTCGTCGTTGGCCCAGTTCACCGTGGCCACGCGCTGGGGCTTGGCGGGGATGACGGTGGTGCCGAGCGCGTGTTTGATCGTCACGGGGAACTGACTGGAGCCGTCGGCGCCGGCTGTGGCGGCGTCGCCGCCGTCCTTGTCGTCGGACGCACCACCGCAGGCGGTGAGTCCGAACAGGAGGGCCGCCGCGAGGGCGAGTGCACGAAGGCGTGGGGTTCTCATCGACCCGTGGTCCACTTCCGGTCGGGGTGCCGGGCTCGCACGTCCGGACCGCGGCACGGGGCGTGGAGCCGGCACCGCACTTGCGCAAGCAAGTTAGGTAAGGCTTACCTGCATAGCGTAGGGAGAGGAGGCGTTCGGGATCAATCGAGACTTTGTGACAGCCTTTGTAGCGATCGGGACATCGCCGTGCCGCTCAGTGCCGCTCAGTGCCGCTCAGTGCCGGTTCGCGTCGGGATCGCGCTAGACGCTCCCGCGGTCAGCGCACCCGGAACCTGCCCGGCGTCATCCCGGTCGTCCGCCGGAAGGCCGCCCCGAAGGCGCTCGCCGACCGGTAGCCGACCACTTCCGCCACGATGTCGACCTCGAATCCCTGGACGAGCAGCTGCACCGCGTGCTGGGCGCGCACCGCGGCGACCCAGCGCGCGAAACTGGTCCCCGCCTCGGCCCGGAACGCCCGGGTCAGCGTGCGCGGACTGCACCCGAGCAGGGACGCCCAGCCGGTCAGCGTCCGCTGGTCGGCGGGGTCGGCCCGGACCGCACTCACGATCGGGCGCAGCAGCTCGGACGTGGGCAACTGCACCAGCAACGCCCGGTCCGACGGCCGCAGCACGTCGAGGACCATCGCCTCGGTCACGGACCGGGACTTCGCCGGCAGCCCCGCCTCCCCGAGCCGCTCCAGGAGCAGTTGGAGCAGCGGAGTGATCTCCACGGCCACCGGCACATCGGGCAGCGCGGTCGTGGTGTCGTGCCGGAAGAAGTGGGCGCGGAAGGACGTGCCCGCGGTCGCTGAGGCGGAATGCAACTGGCCTGCGGGCATCCACAGCCCCAGCGCAGGAGTGATGCACCACACCTGGGAGTCCACCACCGCCGTGGACGCACCGCGCTCGTTCCACAGCAGCTCGTGCCATGGGTGCGAGTGTTCGTTCCACTCCGTGTCCTCGGTGACGACTTCCTCGTACCCCTTGATCACGAAAGAAACGTCCATCTCGCCCGCGGCGAGGACCGGCAGGCTCCTGGTGACACGCATGCGCTCAGGCTAGCCTCACCGAGGGACGGACCCGATCGCTACAAACGGTGTCCCAGATTCTTGATTGCGACACGGGTGTGCGCACTCTACAGTCCACCCAGGTATCACCCTTGCCTTTGTGGAGTTCGGCCGTTGACCGCGATATCGAAGATTGCCGCGCTGCTGCCGGACCTCTCGCCGTGGCGTTCCTCCCGTGACTTCCGCCTCCTGTGGGGGCAAGGGCTGATCACGTATTTCGGGAGCGTCATGGCCCTGGTCGCGCTGCCGCTCCAGATCAAGGACCTGACCGGGTCGCCGCTCGCGGTGGGCGTGATGGGTGCCGTGGAACTGGTGCCCCTCGTGGTGTTCGGATTGTACGGCGGGGCCCTCGCGGACGCCGTGGACCGGGCGAAGGTCATCGTTGTGACCGAAGCGGGGCTGGGGCTGCTGGCGGCCGTCCTGCTGGTGAACGCGATGCTGCCGCAGCCCTTGCTCTGGCCGCTGTACGTGGTGGCGGCAGGCGTGGCGGCGCTGGCGGGACTCCAGCGGCCCGCGATGGACTCGCTGCTGGCCCGGATCGTCCCGCACGACCAGCTCGCCGCGGCTGCCGCATTGAACGCGTTGCGCTGGCAGGCCGGCGCCATCGCCGGCCCCGCGCTGGCGGGACTGGTCGTGGCCTACGCGGGCAACGTCCCCGCCTATGCCACCACGGTGGTCTGCTTCGTCCTGTCGGTACTGATGTGCCTGCGGCTCTCACCCGTGCCACCCGCCGACGACGCCGCCAAGCCGTCCTTGCGCGGTATCGCCGAAGGGGCGCGTTACGCCTGGTCGAGGCCGGTGCTGCTGGGCACGTACGCGGTGGACCTGGCGGCCATGTTCTTCGCCTTCCCGAACACGATCTTCCCCTTCCTCGCCCAGGAACTCGACGCCGACTGGTCCCTTGGCCTGATGTACGCCGCCGGATCGGCCGGCTCCCTGGTGGTGAGCCTGACCAGCGGCTGGGTGTCCCGCACCCGACGCCATGGACTGCTGGTGGTCTTCGGCGCCGCCGGATGGGGACTGGCCATCGCGGCGGCCGGCTGGACGCGGAACGTCTGGCTGGTGCTGCTGTGCCTGGCCCTGGCCGGCGCCGGGGACATGCTGAGCGGACTGGGCCGCTCGACCATCTGGAACCAGACCATCCCCGACGAACTGCGCGGCCGACTGGCCGGGATCGAGGTGCTCTCCTACAGCATCGGCCCCCAACTCGGCCAGGTCCGCGCGGGCGCGATGGCCGGCTGGAGCGGCGTCCGCCCGGCCATCTGGACCGGCGGCCTCGCCTGCGTCGCCTCGGTGGGCCTGCTCGCCGCCGCCCTGCCCAAACTCCTCACCTACGACGCGCACACCGACGAAGACGCCCGCCGCCGCGCCGCCCACTACACCGCGCCCCACACGTAGCGCACGGCGGCCACCAGCCGGTCCCTGGCCGATCTGCGGGAGCTGGTGGCGGGACTGCGCTGGGCCTCCCGGCGGGCCGCAAGAGCCCCGGGCGACACCGCATCACCGGCCCCGCCCGGACCGGCATCGGCATGCGGGTGAGCTGCGCGTTCTTCGGGACTGCTCATGGCTGAGCCCTCTTTCCGACGCGGTCGGCAATTCCTGCCGGTCGTCCCGTATGCCCGACACGGCGGCGGGCATGCGGGACGACCGGCACCGACGTACGGTCGAATACGTGGGTACTGCACCGTGCAGCAGGCAGTGGCAAAGGGCTCGAATCCGTGGGCGCGGGTGTTCGCGCTGGTGTATGACCCGCTCCTGTGGGTGGGCGAGAGGGCCGGCCTTGGCGCGCTTCGGCAGGATGTGCTCGGCCGCGCCGGCGGGCGCACCGTGGAGCTGGGCAGCGGCACCGGCCTGAATCTGCGCTACTACCCGGGCGACCTCGACGAGCTGATCCTCACCGAACCCGGTGCCGCGATGCGCGGTCGGCTGGCGCGGCGGTTGCGGCGCAATCGGCGCCGGGTGCGTGTGCTCGACGCGTCGGCCGAACGGCTGCCGTTCACGAACGAAACGGTGGACACGGTCGTCTCAACGCTCGTGCTGTGCACGGTCGGTGCCCCCGATCAGGCATTGCGGGAAGTCGGGCGTGTGCTGCGCCCCGGTGGCCGGCTGCTGTTCGTCGAGCACATCCGTTCTCAGTCACCGCGACTCGCCTCGTGGCAGGACCGCCTCGCCGGGCCCTGGCGTCGGTTCGCGGACGGCTGCCACTGCAACCCCCGTTCGCGTCCGCCCAGCCTCCTTCGCCCAGCAGCGACTGTGGTTCCTGGCCCAACTGCCGGGCGCGAACGCCGCGTACAACGAAACCCTCGCCTTCACCCTGACCGGCCCACTCGACCATGACGCCCTGGCGAGGGCCTTCGACGCACTGACTGTCCGTCATGAGACCCTGCGCACACGGCTGTTGGCCGATGCGGGCGGCGTCAGCCAGCACATCGACCCGCCAGGCGCCGGGTTCGCCCTCGACTTCGAGGACCTCACCGCAGACGCCGATCCCGACGAGCGCGTGGCCGAGCGCCAACGGGCCGAGGCGGAGCGGCCGTTCGACCTGGCCGCCGGGCCGCTCGGGCGCGGCCGGCTGATCGCGCTGGGCGCCCGCACGTCTCCCGGCTGGCCGAGGGCCTTCTCACGGCGCTCGCCGCAGCCCGGCCGTGACGGCGAGACACCCACCGCTCGGCCTGACGGCGAGACACCCACCGCACGGCCTGACGGCTCTCCCGCCCGGCGAGGCGCCGGGACCGGCGGGTGCGGCCGGCCACCGCGGTCGGTCCCCGCGTCATAGCGCGCCCCGTCATTCGTCTTATATGCATGCGTGATGTGCTGTGTGGTGCCGCGCGGTCCATTGCCCTGATGGTCGTCATGGTGGCCGGCACGACCGCGCCGCCGCCCGCCCCGACGGCGTCGGCGGATCACGTCGCCACGACCGGCTGCGCAGCGGTCGACGAACTCTCCGGCTATGTCGCGCTGTACGAGCTGGACGTGCCCCGGACCGCGTACTGGCCGAAGGGGACCGGCGTTCCCTACTCGCTGAACAGGTCGCTGAAGCCGGACAGGCAGCCGAGCGCGCCGTACCTGGACCGGGTGGCCTACTGCCTGGACACGGTGACCAGGACAGGCCGTCACGAGTGGGCCTACGCGTCGTTCGACGCCCTCACCAACGACCCCGGGACGCTGGGTGTACCGAACACCACCACCGCCCGGCCGGTGAAGGGCCTGACGACGTGGGGCAGCAATGTGACACATGTCGAGCGCGCGGACGGCGGGTACGTCAGGTTCTGGCCCGGCACCTACACCGCGGCGACCGGCAAGCCGAGCGGTTCCGCTTCCGGGTACGGGGCCATGCAGGTGTACAACACCGCCGCGGGGCAGACCGTACTGGCGCTCAACGGGTGGAGCCACAAGCGCGGCCGTTACCTGGACATCGGCACGGGCAATCAGCGGACCGGTCACCCGGACTGGACGTTCTCGCAGTCGGCGCGGACGCTGGCCTCGGCCAAGCTGGCCGTGTACGTCAAGCCGGCCACGCCGAACGCGACGACGTGCGAGCAGACGGTGGGCGAACTGGCCGACTACCGGCTGCTGTACGACGCGGAGATCCCGAGGACCGCGGCGTCATGGGCCGACGGCGTGAGATACGCCGTGGACAACTCCGAAACGCTCCACACACCGATCTCCCGTGTCGCCTACTGCCTGGACGGCGTCTACGGCACCACTGCGGCATGGGCCTACGCGGCCATGAACGCCTGGACCCAGGACCTGAAGGCACTGGGCGTGCCCATGTCGGGAATGACCCGGCGACGCGTCGCGGATCTGACCGTGCGGGGATCAGAGGTGCGTCCGTCCGACCACAGCACCGGATATCTGGAGATCTGGCCGAACCAGTACGGACGGGAACGTCCGCCCGATCCACCGGCCGGTGGCAGGGCCGGCGCATGGGACACCGCCGACAACCCCCACTCGTCGTCCCGGCCGATTCCGGGCGCGGGCGGCTACGGGTCCTTCCAGGTGCATGACCTGACGCACCGGCAGACCGTGCTCGCCGTCAACGGCTGGGCCTATCTGCCGCAGACGCCTGTGGACATCGGTGCCGGCACCCGACCCGGCGGTGAGCCGGACTGGACGTTCGCCGGCAACGCACGCCAGTGGACCGGACCGCATCTGCGGGTGTATGTGAAGCCGGCCGGCGTGGACCTCACCACGGGTCCGGCCACTGCGCAGCTCTATCCCCGGGACCGGGCCACGAACACGGCGACGGTCGAGGTGCGCGGCCGCGTCACCGACCCCGACGTGACCGCCGTGGACATGAACGTCTACCGGGAGGGCACGCTCGTCACGACCCGGCGGGCGCCGGCCGCGGAGTTCTGCTCACTGAGCGCCCCGATCACCGCGGAACGTGCCTCCTACACGGTGGAGGTGTGGGCGCAGCGGCCCTCGGGCCGGACCCTCGTCCGCCGCGCGAGCGACATCGTCGCGGGCGACGTGTACCTCATCGAGGGACAGTCCAACGCGGTGGCCGCGGGCTCCGGGTTCGCCGGCACCGCCGGCTCCCAGGACGCGTCACCCTGGGTCCGCACGTTCGGCCACAGCATCGCGGACCCGGTGCGCTCCGTCCACGACCGCAGCTGGTACCGGGCCACCGGCGAAGGCCTTGAACCTCGGCACACCTCGCAGCGTGGTGCGATCGGGCAGCTCGGAATGCGACTGGGGCGCCTGCTGGCCGACCGCACCGGCATCCCGGTCGCGATCCTCAACGGCGCGGACGGCGGCAGACCCTCCAGCTTCTTCCGGCGCTCCGACGACCTCCCGGCCGACCCGGCCACGAACTACGGCCGCCTGCTGAGCCGGGTCACCGACGGCGGCCTCGCCGGGGCGGTGCGGGGCGTCATCTGGTACCAGGGCGAGTCGGACACCGGCCTGTCCGGCAACCCCGCCGCGGCACAGCACGATGCCGACGTCCGCGCCCTCATGACGCACTGGCGGGCCGACTTCACCGGACTCGAACACGTCTACATCGTGCAGATCCGCAACCACTGCCGGTCCGTGTGGAGCACCGCCGTCCAAGAGGTGCAGCGCCGCTTCGCCGGCATTCCGGGTACGTCGGTGATGACCACCATGGGCCTGGACGGCCACGACGGCTGCCACTACGCCTACCGGCACGGATACCGCCAACTCGCCGACTGGCTGAGCCTCCAGATCCTCCGTGACCTGCACGGTGTCCGGCCCGCCACACCGGCTGACCCGCCGAACCCGCTGCGCGCGACCTGGGAGAACACGGCACACACCAGGATCCGGATCGACCTGACCGACGCCACGCAGACGCTGCGCTGCGACCCCGGAACCCGGGCCGACTTCATCCTGTACGGTACGGCCGCGCAGGTGGCCGGCGTCACCTGCGGCACCGGCCGTCTCAGCCTCGCCCTGACGGGCGCGGGCACGGGCCTGACCGGCATCACCCACACCGGACACCCCGGTGGTGCCACCGTCTTCACGACACCGGCCACCTCATGGATCGTCAACGCCTCGGGAATGGGACTGCTGGCCTTCGACAAGCTCCCGATCGGCTGACCCGCCGCGAGGCGACGGGGGGCGGCCGGTGCCGCGGTGTCATGGCCGGCCGGCAAGCGGGACCAGCCGATGGGTCTCACGGCACGAACGGCAGGCGAACCGGCTTCCGCCCGCGCACGGTCCGGAACCTGCTTCCACGGCATGGATCAGCCGGATGTCGTGGGCGAGGCGCTTGCACCAGGAGCACAGGCCGTGCCGGCCGGTGTCCGCGTCGTGCTGTGCTTCGGAACGGGTACAGACGGCCATTGCCGCACCTCCGGACGGTCGGGTGCCTGCGGCCCGTGTGCGCTCGTCGTTGAGGCGGGCCGCGACCAGATGTTACCCAGGGTGCAGGGATGATCCACGCAGAGTCCCCGGTTTCTGGCATCGGGTGACCGGCCGGCCCCGGGTGGCCGGGGAGAAACCCTGCTCCCCGCTGATGGGTCCGTACTCGGTGACGTCGATCCGGCCGAAGCGGTCGCGGACGGCCGTGATCAGTGTGGGTATCCCGCGCAGTCGGTGTCGACGGCGGTGGAACGGCTGACGGCCGTGCCCTGCTCGACGGGCAGTGACGCATCGCGCTCCCAGGCCGACCAGGAATCGACGAACAGGCCCACCTGTTGCCCGAGCAGGGCCCCGGCGAACACCAGCAAGGAACTGGACACGCCGCCGCCGCAGTACGCGCCGACTTCGTGGCCGCCGATCGCCCGACGGGACAGGAACCACTTGCGCAGTTCCACGGGCGGTCGCAGCAGCCCGTCGGGAGCGATCAGTTCGGCCGAGTGCGCGTGGATCGCATGCGGGATGTGACCGGTCCTCGGGTCGTCCGGTGCGCCGTTGTACGAGCCGGCGGGCCGGGAGTCGAGCAGTGTGCCGTAGCGGGAAATCTCCAGGACGTCCGCGGCCTTGAGGACGCGTCGGCCGAAGCCGGGCGGCGGCTGCGGTGCGAACCCGTCGCTCACCGGGGCGGGGGACGGCGTCTCGTGGCGAAGGGTTGTCGGGCCGCCCGCACGGACCCAGGCCGGCAGCCCGCCGTTCAGGACACGTACCGAGGGAAAACCGGCCCAGGTGAGCGTGAACCACGCGCGGGTGGCCGACGACCACTCCTCGATCCGTCGGGTGTGGACCACGATGTCGTCGGTCGGCGCGACCCCGCGGGCCCGCAGGGCGGCATGCACGCCGGCGCGCCGCGGCAGCGGGAGATGGCCGCTGGTCGCCGTTGGGGTGCCGACGAAGTCGGACCTGACCGAGGTGCGGACCGCGCCGGGGATGCTGCCCGTGATCGGGTCCGGTCCCGGTGCCATCACCCGCCAGGGCGCGACCTCCACGAACACGAGGCGGCCTCGTTGTTCGTACGCGCTCCGGGCGTCGATGAGATGGGCCGCCCCGGCCGGCGTCATCGCAGCGCGCCGGAGGTGTGCGGGACGAACACCACCGGAAGGCTGTCCTTGAGGGCGTTGTAGATGCGGCAGCGCTTCTTGTACTCGGCGACGAGTTCGTCGGCGGTCACGTTGTCCGCGCCGTCGATGAAGCACTCCATGATGAGCGTGCCCAGGTAGTCCCCCTCGACCTTGCGCTCGATCCGGGCGAAGATCTCGACCTGGCGCTCCGGCTGACCGTTCTCGACGAAGTCGTGCCGGAACGCGTTCAACGCGCAGGAGACGAGCGAGGCGACGAGCAGGTCGAGCGAACTTGCCTCCTCGCCCGGGCCGCCGCTGCGTACGGAGCCGTCCGACAGGATCTCGAACCCCGGGCCGCCGATGCTGTAGCGGCCGCGGACGTCGGTGGTCCGCCCGTGCAGATTGCTGGTCACGGTTGTCTTGTCGCTCATCGTCGGAGTCTAGACGCGCGGCGGGTGACCGATCGCGGAGTCCGGGGTCTGGACACCGGTCGTGGTCGCCACCCGCAGTTGGTCGGCCAGCAGCGACACGACGCGGGTGAGTGAGCGGTTGTCCTCCTGGAGCACGGCGATCCGCCGTTCCAGTTCCTCGATGCGCGCCTGCAGTTCACGCTGGCTCGGTCTGCGCTGCTGGCGAGCGGCCGGCGGGGGAGTGCCGGGCTCCCAGCCGTCGCCGTGGCCGTCGGGGGAGTCGTAGTCGTAACTGCCGTCGTCGTAGCGCGTGAGCCACTTGCGCAGCGACTGGGGGCCGACCTCGAACTCCTCGGCGACCTCGCGGACGATCGAGCGGTTCTCGGGCTCGGCGCGGCGCCGCTGGAGCACCCGCTCGACCGCCCGCTGGCGGACCTCGTCGCTGTACTTCCGGTCAAACACCATGCCGGTTTCCCCGTTCAGGAGACTGCAACATTCTTGTCACGATACTTCAAGGACACCCGTGAAAACATATCGGCTACGAGGCGCTCGTACCCAGACCCGATCCCGTCGTCTCTTCGATCCGCCGTACGGACTGCGCCGGGCAGCGGATTGACCAGGGACAACGCCGGGGACGGGCCGTCGACGACGCAGAGTCGAGCGAGTCGCACCTCGTGTAAGGCGTAGCGGTCGATGTCAGAAGTTTTATGTATCGCGGGTATCGCGTTATCCGACGCAGCCGCATGACTGCGTAGCGCTGTCCGGCTGCCCACGGCAGTCCGGCAGCTGACCGCTCACCCCGAGCCGATCGAGAGGAACAACAAGTCGTGTCCAGTTCACGCCGGTGGCGCTGGCTCGCCGCAGTGGTCGCCGTGCTGTCGCTTCTCGCCACCGCTGCCTGCTCGGGCAACGGCGAGCAGAGCGCGGCCGGAGCCGAGGTCGCCAAGAAGGACCGCTACGGAGGCACCCTCAACATCGGGCTCAGTGCGGACCCCGGTGGTGTCGACGCCGGCGTCGTCAACCAGGTCTGGCGCACGGTGGCCCGGGCCCTCGCCGACTCGCTGGTGTTCTACAACCCCAAGACCAAGCAGATCGAGCCCTGGCTGGCCACGAAGTGGACGATGAGCGACGACGCGCGGGTGTACTCGTTCAAGCTGCGCGACGACGTCACCTTCCACGACGGCACCCACCTCACCTCGAAGGTCGTCAAGGCCAACCTGGAGAGCCTGAACCGGCCGGGCATCCACTCCAGCGCCAAGACCGTCGTGCAGGGCATCAGCAAGATCGAGACGCCCTCGGAGCACGAGATCACGGTCGAGTTCGCGCAGCCCAACGCCGCTTTTCTGACCTCCCTGTCGCGTGCGTACGTCGGGATCGTCTCGGAGAAGACGGCCAGGCTCCCCGTGGAGAAGCGGCAGAAGTGGCTGGACGGCTCCGGCCCGTTCTCTCTGGAGGAGTACGTCCCGAACCAGCGCATCGTGCTGAAGAAGCGCGACGACTACCACTGGGCACCCACGTACTTCCGGCACGAGGGACCGGCCTATCTCGACAAGGTCGTCTACAAGATCATTCCGGAGGACTCGGTCCGCAACGGCGCGGTCAGCGCAGGCGATGAACTCCAGTTCGTCTACTGGGTGAACGCGAAGTACCTCCCGCAGCTCCAGAGCGCCGGGCTGACCATCTCGAAGACGCTCAATCCCGCCACCGGGACCGAGCTGCCGGTGAACACCTCATCGAAGTTCCTCAAGGACGTCCGCGTCAGGCAGGCACTGCAGACGGGGACCGACCGGGACGAGTTCGTGAAGATCGACTCGGGCGGCGTCGACCAGCCCGCTACCGGCCCGCTGAGCAAGGACAACCCGTACTACTCGGATCAGAGCGCGCTGCTGGAGTACGACCCCGAGCGGGCCAAGTCCCTGCTGGAACAGGCGGGCTGGACCCGGACCGGCTCCGACGGCATCCGGGTCAACGCCAAGGGCGAGCGGCTGTCGCTGCGCGCACCGGAGGACGACGCGGGCTGGCAGGTGCTCCAGGACCAGTGGAAGAAGCTCGGCATCGAACTCGTACTCGACCCGCCGCTGGCCGCCGAGGCGAACGAGAAGCTGCTCAACGGTGCGTACGACATCGCCTACTGGTACGCGTCCTCGCCGGACCCGGACGTCCTGCGGGCCAACTACGGAAAGACGACCGGCTCCAACCGCAGCTTCATCGCCGACGACGACAAGACCGGCAAGGAACTCGACCGGCTCCTGCAGGAGCAGAACCAGACGATCGACAAGGAAAAGCGCCAGAAACTGGTAGACCGGGCTTCCCGCATCCTCGTCGAGCAGGCCTACGAGATCCCCGTGTCCAACGACGTGGACATCTGGGCCTCCTCGCCCCGACTGCACGACATCGAACCCGTCGGCCTCGACCAGTATCTGATCAACGCCTGGCTGGCGAAGAAGTAGCCCCATGGCACGATACGGTCTTCGGCTCCTTTACGGCGTCATCGTGGTGTGGGGCGCCTTCACCGGAGCCTTCTTCCTGCTGTACGTGGTGCCCGGTGACGCGGCGGGCGGTCTCACGGCCGGCGCCGACGGCGGCGACGTCAAGCAACTCCTCGCCGAGCAGCGCGAGTTGCTGGGTCTGAACCGCCCGGTGTACGTGCAGTACCGGGACGCTCTGACCGGAGCCCTGCACGGGGACTTCGGCCAGAGCATCTACCAGCGCCGGCCGGCGGTGGACGTGTACTTCGAGTCCTTCCCCCAGACACTCCAACTGGCCCTCCTCGGACTGCTCCTGGCCGTCGTGCTGGGGGTGACGCTGTCGGTGGTCATCGAGCTGACCGACTGGAAGTGGGCGCGTGAACTGCTCATCTCGCTGCCACCGATAGCGGTGTCACTCCCGCCCTTCCTGGTCGGGCTGGTGCTGCTTCAGGTGTGCGCCTTCCAACTGCACTGGATCAAGGCGGTCAGCGACCAGGGGTTCGGCGGGCTGCTCGTCGCCTCGGTGGCCCTCGCGGTGGCCGGCGGCGGCAGCATTTCGCAACTGCTGACGGCCAACCTCCGCGCCGCGCTGACCTCGCCGTACGTCGAGACCGCCCGCAACTGGGGGCTCAGCCGGTTCGACATCGTCGTACGGCACGCCCTGAAGAACGCGGCGCTGCCGGTCCTCACTTCGCTGGGGACCACCGTCGGCGTCATGGTCGGCGGGACGGTGCTGACGGAGACGGTGTTCTCCCGGCTCGGCGTGGGCCGTCTCGTGGTCGACGCGGTGAACGGCCGTGACATGCCCGTCGTCCTGGTCGCGGTCACGATCAGCGCGGTGATCTTCGTCGTGGTGAACCTCGCAGTCGACGCGCTCTACCCGCTGCTCGACAAGCGGATCCGATGGGAGGGATGACGTGACGGCCCTCGAAGTGAAGGCAGCCACGCCGTCGTCCGGACGCTCCCGGGCGCTCGGCCGGCGGGCGGCCGGACTGCTGCGCTCGCCCGGACTGCTCGCGGCATACCTGTGGGTCGTCGTCATCCTCGCGGCCGCGGTCCACCCCGGCCTGTTCGTGCCCGGCGACCCGCTGCGGCAGGACGCCTCACAGATGCTGCTCCCACCCGGCTCGGGCCATCTGTTCGGCACGGACGACTTCGGCCGCGACCAGTTCACCCGCACCGTGTGGGGCGCCCGGCTGTCGCTCCAGGCGGCCTTGATCGCCGTGGCCATCGGACTGGTGAGCGGTTCCTCGATCGGTCTCGTGGCCGGTGCGCTGCGCGGCCGGGTCGACAGCGTCCTGATGCGGATCATCGACATCATGCTGGCGGTGCCGAGCCTGATCGTCTCCCTCGCGATCATCTCCGCGCTGGGACGCGGAACGCTCAACATCGCCGTCGCCATCGGCATCAACAGCACGGCGGGGTTCGCCCGTCTGATGCGGTCCGAGGTGCTCAAGGTGAGCAACGCCCCGTACGTCGAGGCGTCGGTCTTCGCCGGGCACGGCTATGTCCACCGGCTGTTCAGACATGTCGTGCCGAACGCGTCACGCTCGGTGCTGGCCGCGGCGACGATGGACATCGGCACGGCGATCATGACCGTCGCCGCGCTGAGCTTCCTGGGTCTTGGCGCGCCCCCGCCGACGCCCGAATGGGGCCTTCTGGTGGCCGAGGGGCGCACCTTCATCGGAGTCCAGTGGTGGCTGAGCCTGCTGCCCGGCCTGGTGATCGTGACGACCGTGCTCGCGGTCTACCGCATCGGCAGATCGTTCAACCGAGGGAGGACCCGTGTCGTCGCCTGACCCCGAGAACACTCCGCTGCTGCGCGTGCGCGACGTGAGCGTCGAGTTCGCGCTGCCCGGACGCGCCGCGACCCCCGTGCTGGACGGTGTGAGCCTGGACGTCTCGGCGGGATCGATCCGTGCCGTCGTCGGCGAGTCCGGATCGGGCAAGTCCACCCTCGGCCGGGTCGTCACGGGGACCCTCGCCCAGAACGGGCGCATCACCGCGGGCGAGGTGGTCCTCGGCGGCCGTACGCTCACCGGGCTGTCCGAGGGGCGGTACCGGGCCGTGCGGGGCAAGGAGATCGGCTACATACCCCAGGACGCGCTGCTCGGCCTGAACCCCCTGCTGCCCGTCGGTGTCCAGGCCGCGGAACCGTTGCGCGCGCACGGCCTGGCGTCCCGCGCGGAGCGCCGCGAACGGGTCATCGACCTGTTCGCGAAGGTCGGGCTGCGCGATCCGGAGCGCCTGTACGCGCGCTATCCGCACGAGTTGTCCGGGGGAATGTGCCAACGGGTGCTCATCGCCGCCGCGATGAGCACACAGCCCCGGCTGCTGGTCGCCGACGAGCCGACGACCGCACTCGACGTCACGGTGCAGAAGACCATCCTCGACCTGCTGTCGAGCCTGGTGGAGACCGGGGAACTCGGCATCCTGCTGATCACCCATGACCTGGGGATCGCCGCCGAGCGGGCCGACGACATCGCCGTGGTGAAGGACGGGCGGATCGTGCGCAGCGGACGGACCGGCGAGGTCGTCGCCGACCCGGGTGACCCGTACACGGAGAATCTGCTGCGGTCCTCCTCGCTCGGCTTCTCCGGCCGGCGGGCCGCGACCGCCCGACTGGAGTACTTCCGCACCGTGCCCGCGGACTCCCCGGTGGTGGTCGAGGCCAAGGGGGTCGGCAGGACGTTCACGTCCCGCCGCGGCCCGGACCCGGTCACCGCGGTGTCCGACGCCTCGTTCCGGGTGCGCAAGGGGACCACGCTGGGCATCGTCGGCGCATCGGGTTCGGGCAAGACCACCCTGGTGCGCATGCTCGCCGGCCTGACCCCGGCGGACACGGGGACGGTCGAGATCGACGGCGAACCCGTCGTCCATCACCGCCGGGGCGCGGGGCAGGCCGGCCTCTACCGCACGGTGCAGATGGTCTACCAGGACCCCTTCGCCTCCCTGAACCCGAGGTCCACGGTCCGCGCGATCCTCGACGAACCGCTGAGGGGCCACAAGTACGGCACGGCGCAGGAACGCGCCCGCCAGATCACCGAGCTGCTGGAGGTGACCGGCCTGCCCGCCTCGGTCGCCGACCGGTACACGGCCGAACTCTCCGGCGGTCAGCGGCAGCGGGTGGCCATCGCCCGCGCGCTGGCACCGCGGCCGGACATCCTCATCCTGGACGAGCCGGTCTCCGCCCTCGACGTGACCGTGCAACGCCAGATCCTCGACCTGCTCGACTCCCTGCAACGCGAACTGGCGCTGACCTACCTCTTCATCTCGCACGACCTGGGCGTGATCGCCGAGGTGTCCGACGAGATCGTCGTCCTGCACCACGGACACATCGTCGAGCGCGGCCCCGCCCTGGGCGTCCTCACCGAACCGCGGACCGACTACGTCAAGCAGCTGCTCACCTCGATCCCCGGTGCCGTCGCGCCCAGCTCGGCCCTGATCTCGTAGCTCCGCAACAACCTTGAAAGGCGGGAATCCCCATGCCCGAGCGACAGCTCCACCTGGGCTATATGCACTGGCTGAACGGCACACACTGGGGCGGCTGGCGGCACCCGGACGCGCCCACGGCGCAGGCGTTCGAGCTGGAGTACGCGGCCAAGGCGCTGCGGACCGTCGAGGACGCGAAGTTCGACTTCTTCTTCCTCGGGGACACTCTGCCCGGTGACATCGCCGAGGAACAGTGGATCACCACCCACAACACCGGACGCCTGGAACCCTTCACCCTGGCCTCCCAACTCGCCCTCAGATCCTCGAAGATCGGGCTCGTGGTGACGGCGCACCCGACGTTCTACGAGCCGTACATCCTGGCGAGGCTGACGGCGTCCCTCGATCACCTCAGCGGTGGACGGGTGGCGTGGAACGTCGTGCTGGGCGCCTTTGACCTGGCGGCCCGGAACTTCAGCCTGCCGGACCTCGGCGGTGCCACCCGCTACGAGCGTGCGGACGAGTTCATCCACGTCGTCCAGCGGCTGTGGGACAGCATCGAGGAGGGCGCCTACCTCCAGGACAAGAAGACCGGGCGCTACGTCGACGACACCAAGGTGCACCGGCTCGAATGGAAGGGCCGGCACTTCCAGGTCGCCGGTACGCTGCCGCTGGAGCGTCCGCCCCAGGGCCATGTCCCGCTGCTGTACGCAGGTGCCTCCGAACTCTCCCGTGAGCTGTCCGCGAAGTGGGCCGACATCAACTTCACCGGCCCCGCCACGGCGGAGGAGTCGATCGCGTTCAACACCGATGTGCGGAAGCGAGCCGAACGCCTGCGCGGCAGGGTGGACCCGATCTTCTTCCTGCCCGGGATCACACCGCTCATCGCTGACACACGGGCGGCGGCGATCGAGCGGTACGAGGAACTGAACGCCCTGCTGCCGTTCGACGACGACATCGTGGAGGGCGACCAGGACGAGTCGTACTGGTCGGGTCCGCAGTGGGCCCGGATCAACGGGTCCCGGTCCCCGCTGCCCAAGGGCGTCCGCAGCGTGCGTTCCCTGTCCGAGCGGATCGGCGTGGACCTGCGGCCGCTCGGCATCGACGGCATCGTCAAGCCCGACTCCGCCGAACAGTTCAACGCCTACGGCCGCCGACTGCTGAGGGCGCTGGCCGAGCGCACCGACCGCACCGTGGACAACGGCGGCGTCCGGGTCAGGGACGTACTGGGCGCCTCGATCGCCGGCAACTTCCCCCTGGTGATCGGCACGGCCCAACACGTCGCCGACACCCTGATCGACTGGTTCGACCGAGGCGCCGCCGAGGGATTCAACGTGAGCACGCCCTTCCTGTGGGAGCAGTTGGAGCGTTTCACCGGTGAGGTGGTCCCGATCCTGCAGGAGCGCGGCGTGTACCGGAGCGAGTACACGAGCGACACCTTCCGCGGCCACTTCGGCCTGGACACACCCCCCAACAGCTTTGCCACGACGGGCCGGGAGGAACGATCCGCATGAGCAGCCGACGCACACTCCGCCTCGGTCTCGCGGCCTACGGCACCGGTTGGGACCTGGACGCCTGGCGTCTGCCGGAGGCGACCAACTCCGGCCTGCGTGACCCGAGCGTCATCCTGGACATCGCCCGGGTCGCCGAGCGCGGCAGACTGGACTACGTCTTCGCCGGCAGCGCCCTCGGCAGCGAACCGGACCGCCTCAACCGCATCTACCGGTGGGACAACTTCGTGTACGCCGGCCACGCCGCGGCGATCACCCGGAACCTCGGGTTCGTGCTGTCGGTGAACTCCTCCTTCGAGCATCCCTACGCCGTCGCCCGGCAGGTGGCGACACTGGACAACTTCAACCGGGGACGCACGGCGCTCAACGTCGTCTTCGGCATCGACCGCGACGGCGACCCGATCGGCAACTACGGCAAGAACCCGGTGCCCACCGAGGAGACGAAGTACGCGCGTGCCCGGGAGTTCACCACGGTCGTGAACCGGCTGCTGTATGAGAGCTGGGACGACGATTTCCTCCTGGACGACAAGGCGCGCGGCACCCTGGTGCGGCCCGGGTCCTGGCACCAGACCGACTTCCACGGCGAACACTTCGACGTCCGCGGCCCGTTGAACGTCCCGCCGCCGGTACAGCGCCACATCCCGATCGTCCAGGTGGGCCTCTCCGAGGAGTCCCTGCGCTACGGTGCCGACTTCGCGCAGCTGCGCTTCTCACCGTACTTCGGGATCAGCCGCGGCAAGGAGGAGTACCGCAGGCTCAAGGAGCGCGTCGCGGCCAACGGGCGCGATCCCGACAAGTTCAAGATCATCCCCGGGATCACCTTCCACCTCGCGGGCACCGTCCGGGAGGCCCGGGCCAAGTTCAACGAGATCAACGCCTTCCAGCTCACACAGGCACTGCCGGCCGCGTTCTCCGAGGCCCTCGGCATCGATCTGTCGAGGGTCCGCGACAGCGAACGCGTGCTCGACGTCGTCGACATCGACACGGTCGGCGACGACGCGCTCAAGCCGTTGATCAGCGACCGGGCGCGCGACGCCGAGAACGACCGGGAGCTGCTGCGGCAGATCCTCGCCACCCGGATCGGCGAGGACGCGACCCTGCGCGAGCTGTACCACTACGTCCAGCGGTCCTGGCACGAACAGCAGCCGGCCGTCGTCGGCGACGCCAGGACCATCGCCGACTGGCTGGAGGAGCACCTGGAGGAGGAAGTGCTCGACGGCGTCCAGCTGTTCCCCCCGTACCACCGCGGACCGGCCGACCTGTTCGTCGACCTCGTCGTCCCGGAGCTGCAACGCCGTGGCATCTTCCGGACCGAGTACGAGGCCTCGACGCTCCAGGGCCTGCTGGACACCGACGACGTCCACTGAGGAGAACCATGCCCCCTGCTGTGCAACTCCCCGACGGGCACCGTCAGCTCGGCGCCTCGGGCCTCGTCCTGTCCGAGATCGGTATCGGCGCCAGCACCTTCGGGCGGTCGGGCATGCGAGCGACCGGTCAGGAAGCGGTCACCGCGATCGTCGACCGCGCGCTCGATCTCGGCGTCACCTACTTCGACCTCGCCGAGGGCTACGGCGACCGGCCCGGACAGAGCGAGGAACTGTTCGCCGCCGCGCTCCGCGGCCGCCGTGAACAGGTCGTCATCGGCACCAAGTTCGGACTGAACCTGAGCCGGGAACGGGGCGCCGCCTACGCCCGGCCGGGATCCCGCAAGTACGTCCTCGCCGCGGTCGAGGAGTCACTGCGGCGGCTGCGCACCGACTACATCGACCTGTACCAGATCCACTTCCCCGACCCCCTCACCCCGGTCGAGGAAACCCTGTCGGCACTCGACACCCTGGTCACGACGGGGAAGGTACGGTACGTCGGCGCGTCCAACTTCAAGGCGTGGCAGATCGTCGAGGCGGAACACGTCGCCAGGGCGCAAGGGCTCACCCGGTTCGTGTCGACGACCGACGAGTACAGCCTCCTGTGGCGCAGGCCGGAGGAAGAGCTGATCCCGGCCCTGCGCCATCACGGCCTGGGCTTCATCCCGTACTTCCCCCTGCAGAACGGGCTGCTCACCGGCAAGTACTCCGCGGAGCGCGCGCCGGCCGACGCCAAGATCACCAACTTGAAGCGCTACCTGCTGCGTTCGGCGCCCTGGGAGGCGCTGGCGACGTTCGAACGGTTCGCGCGTGAGCGCGGGATCACTCCCGCCGCGGCGGCACTCGGCTGGCTGCTCGCCCAGCCGACGGTCACGAGCGTGATCGCGGGGGTGACGGTCCCCGGGCAGCTCGACGAGAACGTCCTGGCCTCCCGGTGGGTCCCCACAGCCGAGGAGGAGACCGAACTGCGCGGCCTGTTCACCGGCGATCTGTCGGGCGGCCCCGGCGTGGTGGACCGCGGCCGAGGTGCCGGGGACGCGGGTCCCCGGCACCGGTGATCACCGCGCCGACGGCGGGTGGACACCCGGCTCGACCCCGGTCGTGGCCGGCCGCGCGGGATCGGTGATCCAGGCGGACCACGAACCGGGGTACAGAGCCGTCTCGATGCCCAGGTGTGCGAGCGCCAGCACGGTCGTCGTCGCCGACACCCCGCTGCCGCAGTACGCGCCGATCGCGCGTCCGTCCAGGTGCGCGGCGTACAGGGCGCGCAATGTCGCGGCGTCGCGCAGCTCGCCGTCGGTGAAGTTGTCCGAACCGGGGATGCTGTGCGCGCCCGGGACATGACCGGTCCCCGTCCGCCGCGGGTCGCCGGCATACGCCTTCGGGGCGCGCGCGTCGATGAGATGCCCCGACGCGGCAAGCCGTCCGACGTCCTTTGCGGTCAGGACGGAGAGCGAACCCGGCCGTACGACGGCCGTCCCGGCGGCCGGCGGCGGAACACGGACGTCGAGCGGCCCGCCGATCTCCTGCCAGGCGGCAAGGCCGCCGTTCAGATACTGCACGTTCGCCACGCCGGCCCAGCGAAGAACCCACCAGGCACGGGTGGCGACAGCCGGGTTGTGCCGCGTGTGGACGACGACCGTGCTGTCGTCGTCCACGCCCCACGTGCGCAACCGTTCCTCCAGGTGGCCCGGGTCGGGGGGGGGGGCCGGGGCCCCCCGCCCCCCCCCCCCCCCCCCCAGGGGCGTTGGGGAACGCCAATAATTTTGGGCCGGGGTGTGGTCCCGGCGGATTGTGTTTGGGGGCCCCGCGACGCGGCCCGGGGGCCGCGCG